>CAZUHO010000074.1:0-4558 GCA_964620725.1 uncultured Dehalococcoidales bacterium | reverse complement strand
TGGCTCTTCGCAGATAGGCGTTTGGGGGAATATGACTCTAAGTCTATTTGTAAGGGGCGAATTGCCCACTCACCCACTTACTCACCTACCTACACCTACCTTCCCACCTACTCACCTAGGTGGGAAGGTAGGACGGTGGGTAGGTGGGACAGACTTACTTACCTACTTACTTGATATATCTGATATATCAGTTATACCTGATAATAATAGGGACTCAGCTTCACTGGGCCTTTTGTCGTGCTTGAACACAATATTCTGATATGACTATTACGTCGGCCTCTATTATTAATAGACCTATTAATATTATGTACCAAATAATTAAGTCTATTACCATAATTATAATTAGGTCTATTACTATAATTATAATTAAATCTATTATTAATATTAATATAATGTGTATTAGTAATATTAAGTCTATTGGTGAGAATACTCAGCAGCCCCGGCAGCGGGCAAGCTCCTATATAGTATATAGACTACATTACGAATATTCCTATATAGAAGAATTCTCTAACCCTGAAAAAAAAGTTTCTCTATATATACCATGTTAGGCTGCAATTTCTGGCAAATTGTTACCCAACAATGAGATGAATTGTTACACCTATTGATAATAGATCGTAATGGTTTTGTAGGCGTCTGACGTATTAACTACACGTCCAAGAATTTGCTATCTTCTTCTGTGGTTTCTACGATGTCCACCCAGATCAGATCCTGCCTAGACTTAAAAGCGACTTTAATTTCTTCCCCAGTGAGGTCACGCTGAAGGTTACCCTCGGGGCTCAAATAATACGCTTTACATGACATATTGAACCTCCCTAGAGCCAGTTAGCAATTCGGAACTCCTCAGGGATAAGGTCGGCAACTTTGGCTGTAGCCACAGCCACCGCTGAGTCGGCGGCACCGTAGTAAACTAGCACTTCGTCCTCAGCATCAAGCATCTCTTTGTTACCTTCACGTGGCACTGCCCCACAGGTAAAAACCACATTGGGTACGCAATGCGTGCCGGGTTCTCCTATTTCGCACTTCTCCGTGGGTTCGAGAATAGAATTGGGTGAACGATAAAGGAGGATTCGTGGATCACTTAAGTCAAGTAGCATCACCCCTAGCCGATAGACATGAGTATGGTTACTTCCGTGAGTGATGAGCAGCCAGCCATACTTGGTCTTAATCGGTTGAGCGCCGGCACCAATCTTCCTCCCATCCCATGCCATCCCAGTCGCTGGGCCGGCCACTATTTTGTGCTCTTTCCGGGGCCAGGGACAGCGCAGATGGGAAGAAAAGGTTATCCATATATGGGGGTCAACGCGGTGAAGCATGGCAAACCGACCATCGAAGCGTTCGGGGAATAAAGTACCATCTTTGTCAGTGAAGCCGGGGAAAACCAGACCGTGTCTATGCCAGGCTCCCCAGCGATGGTTCAGGAAATCATTAACTCCAATAGAGGCCAAGGCAATTTGAGCCACTAAGCCGTCATAAGCGGTATACACCATGTAAAGGCGACCATCGATGAGGGTTAACCGAGGGTCTTCACACCCTCTGGCTTCACTCGTCCTCTTTGGCTCAAATATTGGCTCTTCGAGTCTTTCGGTAAACTTAAATCCATTTTCACTTACCGCCAGTCCAAGGCGAGAGATGTTATCCTCTCCCCAAGCCCGATAAATGAGATAAACCCTGCCCTCTAGATTTATGACACCTGGATTGAAGACGCTTTTTGATTCCCAGGGATGCTCCTTAATGGACTCAACTATGGGATTGGCAGCAAAACGGCTCAGGGCTCCTGCCGGCGGCTGCTCAGGGGTAACAATTTGTTCTGGCACTACCCCCTCGGCTTCTTTCACTTCCCCAAGTAGAATCGGAGCTAAATCCTCCCACTCCCTGCCCTCTTCCATAAGGTCTATAATCTTTTCCTCTATTGCTTCCTCCTTGCCTCCCCCCGCTTTGAAATACTCGGTGAGGAATTCCCGTGAAGACCAATCCCGCTCCACATGCTGGGAAAGAGGCGGAGGCAATCCTTTGCCTCCATTAAAGCTATAACTCGCCCAGGTCCAGGCGGAGCAGGGGATGAAGGTGCCATCGGGAAGGACAAAAGCCAGGTGATAAGAATCAATCATATTATTGAGAAGGACGATTAATCTAGCTTTGTCCTCTCCGGCTTCTTGATGAAACCTACGCGCCATTTCCCTCAATCGTTCTACCAGCACCCGCTGATGCCCGTTTTCAAAAATATTATGGGCTGATAGTGGCTCCCTCCCCCAATGACCCTCTAATGAATTTATCACCTTTTCCCCGAAGTCTTTCCTTTCCCCGGCGAACCTTCGCCATATCTTACCGAACCTCTCGATCTCGATAATAGCCTTGGCAATATGGGTAAAGTAGCGCAATTTGGGGAACTCGCCGCCCATGCCCTTGTGCAGATTACTTATTACTACCCTCCCAGTAATCTTGCTAAGAGCACCGATTTCTCTCATCTCTACCAGCGAGGGGAATTCTTTATGGCGGACCACCAGCAGTTTCACGGGGCGGGCTCCAAAATGCTCTGGGCGGACACTTTTCTTGGTTAGCCCCCATATCTGCTCCACATATTCTTGCTCTTCTGACCAACCAGCCAGGGCTAAAGCATCATTTGGTTCATATTGGCTGAGCAGCGCATCAAGGTTGCTATAGCCTAGCTTAGTCAGAAGATTGTAGGGGGGGTATTGCTGCAAAAATCTGGAAGCCATTTCCGGAACCAGAGCGAAGCTATCCTGATGGGGGAAATGGTGGAATATGGCCTCGGTTATCTCCTGCGTTCCTTCTACAGTGGAAAGCTTTCCCGGCAGGAGTGTCTGGTCTATCTCCACCTCCAACTGGTGCATGAAATGCCTTATTCCTTCCGCTATTTCCAGAGAACTGGCATCTCGGGGGACTTTCAGCTTCTCATAAACAAATTGTTCAAATTCTCTCTCGTATCTATCAAAGATGGAATCATAGATACCATTGGCAGTAGCCACTACCTTCCCCTTCGGGGTAGTAAGTTCTGAGGGCATTACTAAGGGGACCCCGGGAATGAACTCGCGGTAGGTCACTTTAGGCACCGGAGGCTTAAAGGCTTCCTCCCTCATTTCCCACGTTGCCAGGAAGTCTGATTTCTGGCGGAGAAATTCATTCGACAGCGCCTCTATTTGCCCCTGAGCCTCGAAAGATGCCAGACGTTCTGCTTCCTGAGGGAGGGAGCGTTCCATCCTATTTTTCAGGGCTTTTATTCCCAGAGCAAAGCTGCCCACGCACCCCTCATAAAGAGGAATAAAGGAATTCAGCAGGTCGTCCTTGGCAAATTCCCGGCGAAAAGCAAGATCCAGCAAAAGGTGATAGACAATTTGTGCCCACAACCGAGCCGGGAAGGTAAACCGTTTAGTCTCGGTTCCAGCCAGCTCCTCCAGTTGTCGGTAGACTTCCTGCGGGAGAATCCTCTGGTAAAGGGAATGGAATTCGTTGAACCCCCGTTTATATCTAGCTATCATTTGCTGAGGAACTATCTGCATCTCATCGGGTTGATGTGCTTTCCTGACCCCGAAGGTAGCCAGAGGCTTTAGTGAAGGTAGCTCGTCAATCTTCCCTGTTTCTCGCCACCATTCTTTATCAGTCACGATTCGCTGGAACAGCACTCTGGCTAGCTTGCGCAGTACCAGCTCTGCCTTTCCCGCCGTTGGCCAGTGAACCTTTATTCCCAGGTTGGCTTCACAAACTCGGGCTTCATTGGTAATGGCTATGGTAGCCAGCCAGCTATCTATACCATAGCCTCCAATATCGGTACTCCACGGGGTTTTCAGATAGGTTCGAAGCAAGCGGTGAGAAATCCCCCATTGTCCCCCTACCAGGTCATGAATGGGACAACCATAGACCGCTGTGAGCAGTGGATAAAGCACATGAGTGGAAATAGGGGACTCAAAGTAATGGCGGTTAAATCGAGAGATAACCAAATCCGCCTTCTCCCTCTTAATAGGTTCAAGGAGAAGGTTAATCCAATCTGGGGCGAGCCCTTCAGTCTCTCCATTCCTCTCCCGGCTTCTCAAATCAGCTTCCACGATGGCCAGGTCAGCACCGAGGATTCGGGCTACTTCCATAATTGCCCGCAAAGCCCAGCCCTTCCCATTTATCCTTTCATCATTAAGCAAGAAAGCAATCTGGCTTATCTCGCTGCTTTGAGGGAGGTCATTCACTACCTTGAGGGCTTTTCCCCCTGCCGGGGAGCCAACGGCTACGATGGCGCATTTCTGTTCGGGATAAAATTCCTCCAGCCCCTCCCTTACCGTTTTCAACACTGTCCCAATAGTGTCGGCTTCGTCATAGAAGGGAATCCCCACCACTATTCCAGCCTCGCCTATTTTCTCCGCTTGGCTTAATGGCTCTTCTATAGCCGCTATGAAGCATTCCTCGCTTTTCTGGAGAGGAGCTACTTCTACCTTTTCCCAGGGGGTGCTGGTTTTATAATTTGAGGCGGAAGAGGTATAATTGATGCCCTTCACGCTATTCTCCTTCAAATAGACACCGGAAAAAGGACACTAGGAATTTTCGCATAACT
>CAZUHO010000073.1:0-4569 GCA_964620725.1 uncultured Dehalococcoidales bacterium | reverse complement strand
ACTTGGCTATTGGCTGGAGCACTGATAGTCCTGTTGGCTTTTGTTGTTGGTTACGGGGTGTTCACGAGGTACGTATTAAGGAACCCAGACCCTTATGCATACGAGATCAGCTGTATTATAATGCTAGTCTGCGTTGTTTTAAGCCTAGCTCACACACAAAGGCTCGGCCGGCACCTCAGGATTGATTTAATGGATCGCTATTTCCCCGAAGCAGTACGGGAAATTCTGATAAATATTGTTGGCCCTATTGTGGGATTGGTTTTTTGTGGTGTTCTTACTTGGGAAACCTGGAAGGATGCGTGGCTTGCGCTGCAAAACTGGCAAGTTACTAAAGGTACTCTGATCATACCTACTTTTCCGATAAAGATAACAGTTACTATTGGTGCCGGTTTGCTTTGCCTGGTACTTATAGCTCAAATCTTGCGCTATCTTGCTTCATTAAGAGGTAAAGGCACAGTGGTGAAGGAATAGCTGAGAGCGGTGTGGCATTTCAGCGCGTCCACCTTTGCTTATCGATGAGGAGGCCATCGTGGATATTCTTACCATAACTTTAATATTCGTCGCTTTGTCAATTGTCCTAATCCTAATAGGGCTGCCCATTGCCTATGTTCTGGGGTTTTGCACTGTGATCGGTATCCTATTTGGCTTAGGAGGAGCTCCTCTCACCAAGCTGGGATTGACCCCCTTTTCCGCGTTTCACGGCTTAGCTTGGCTCCCCCTTCCACTCTTCATCCTGATGGCTTATATCATCAGCGAAACTGACATAGGCAGAGACATTTTCAACACAGCTAATAACTGGCTGTCGCATATCCCTGGAGGGCTAGTTGTCGGCGGCATCTTTGCTGAGGCAGCTATGGCGGCTACGATGGGCGCGAGCGGAACAACTATACTTACGGTAGGCACAGTGGCTCTACCCGAAATGGAAAAGCTCGGCTATAATAGGAAATTTAGCCTGGGGGCACTGTTGTCGGGGGGTGTTCTTGGACCCTTGATCCCGCCCAGTATCCCCTTCATTGTCTATGCCATTTTGTCACAGCAATCTATAAGTCAGCTCTTCATAGCTGGCGTAATACCCGGCATCCTCTTAGCTCTCATGCTTGCAGCTTATGTCATAGTAGCTTGCGTGAGACATCCTGAACTCGCTCCCCGCCCAACTGGGGTTAGCTGGAAAGAGAGGCTACTTTCCCTCAGGAAGACCTGGCCTGTAATAGCCATTATACTTGGAATACTAGGCGGAATTTACCTCGGAGTAGTGACTGCTACCGAGGCAGCAGGAGCAGGGGTTCTTATTACCCTGTTTATAGCTGTTGTGTTTTATCGGTTTCGTCTGCCCAATTTAGCCCGGGCAATGTCACAGGCGGCAACGCTGACTGCCATGGTTGGCCTTATGCTTATTGCCACTACGGTCTTAACCTTTATGATAGGGGTTTCCGGGCTAGCACGGGACCTAAGCAGTCTTATCGTGTCTTCAGGGTTATCCTCCTGGTGGGTAATAATCATGATAAACTTGGCCATTCTTGTTCTAGGATGCTTTATGGACGGGCTCGCCATCCTTATGGTGACTATGCCTCTCTTTATCCCACTGGTTAGTTCCCTGGGTTTCGACCTTGTGTGGTTTGGAGTACTGGTAACGGTTAACATAGAGATAGCACTAATCACACCGCCAGTGGGGTTGAACCTGTTTCTAGTGAGTGGAACCTTTCGTATACCTACTGGTGAACTCATCCGTGGAGTAGCACCCTTCTTGGCTGTGCTGGTGGTCTTCTTAGGCGTCCTAATTTCCTTCCCCCAATTGAGTACTTGGCTCCCCGCCATGATGAGAGGAGGATAGTGATTGATTGCATTAAAAAGCTAATTAGTTCTCAGCCCCAGTAAAATTGACTTTGTCAGTTTGTCCTCGTTATACTTAAAAGGGAGGGTACATTGGTTAAAATCAACTTACAGGATGTCATCAGGTGGTAGTTCCAGATTGTGTTGAGGTGTAAGTTTATTGACTTAAAAGGAGGCAGAAAATGTCAATTGAACTCAGCGGTGAAAAGGTCCAAAGTGTAGGTAGCTGGCAAGAGTTCTTTGTGCCAACTTATTCTGAGCGCATTAAGAAGGCGAAAAAGCGCGCGCTCACAACACCAGAGATTTGTCTGGAGCGTGCTCGTGCTGAGATGAAGGCCTATGAGCAATATAAGAATGAACCTAGAATAATTCAGCGGGCTAGAGTCCTTGAGACTTATCTCAGAGAGAAGACCATCTTCATTCTAGATGACGAGCTCATTGTGGGGAATATCTCTGGTAAGCCTCGCGGCTCTCAGATTTCTGGGGAGATCATGGCTGATTTTGTGGATTCCGAGCTTGATGACCCGGTGAAGGGCTTTGAGGTCAGGCGTTATGATAAACACATAGTTCACCCCGAAGAGAGGAGAGAGCTTCGGGAGGTGCTTCTACCATACTTCAAAGGGAAGACTATTGGCGATTACCAGTTGGAAAGAGTTGACGCCGAAGTCATAGAAAAGGCTTACCCAACGGTTTCTTCCTGCCCGCATATTCCTAACGTCGGTGATACATCAATGAAAAGAGACGTTGGCCATCAGATGGCTAACTATGAGAAAGTACTTCATAAAGGTCTCAAAGGCATTAGAGAAGAGGTCGAGTGGTACATGGCTCAGCTCGACCAGACATATATGCATTATGGGCTACAGGAGAAGCGGGACTTCTACAAGGCAGCCCTGATTACGCTTGATGCTGCTATGGCCTACGCTAAGCGGTATGCTGACTTGGCACGGGAAATGGCGGCTAAGGAAGCCAACCCCAAGCGCAAGCGTGAACTCAAGCGCATTGCAGAGGTTTGTGAGCAGGTGCCGGCAAATCCTGCCCGAGACTGGTGGGAAGCACTGCAGTCAGTCTGGATGATACATGTCCTCGTCTGGTGTGAGCTTTCCGGCTGGGTACACTGCTTCGGCCGCTTCGACCAGTACATGTATCCCTTCTACAAGAAATCAGTAATTGATGAGAAGGCAATGAGACGCGACGAGGCGCTAGAGCTCCTAGAATGCTTTTGGATAAAGACTGCAGAGTTCACCCAGTTGACCCGCTATGAGCATGCGGTGTACACGACAGGGCAGGGACTAAGTCAGGCCTTGGTGATCGGAGGCCAAACTTGCGATGGCAAAGACGCATGTAATGAAGTTACTATGCTCTGTCTAGAGGCTGAGGAGCAAGTGGGCGTGGTCCAGCCGGAAACCGCGATGAGAATATGGGAAGGGACACCGGATAAGTATCTCAAGAAAGCCGCTGAGGTGATTCGTCTGGGTCGGGGTAAGCCGAAGTTTGTTGGCGACCGGAAAGGGATCCAAATGGTGTCTAAGGCTTACCCTGATAAGACCTTGAAGGACTGGCGAGACTATGCTGTACTGGGATGTACAGAGACGGATCTGCCTCACATTACTATGGGCCATTTGTATGAGGGGATCAGCAGCACACCCAAGTTACTGGAATTAGTGCTGAACAACGGAAAGTGTACCCTTTGTGGAAAACAAATTGGACCATTAACTGGTGACCCCCGGACTTTTGAGTCTATGGCAGCGGTGCGGTGGGCGTTTCGGAAACAGGTATTTTACTGGATGGAGTATCTTGCCAAAGGCATAAAGGTGTTGAAGGAAGGTCAGGCTAGCAGGCTGCCGGCTCCATTTTGCTCTTCTCTTGCAGAAGGTCCACTTCAGAAGGGGCTTGATATCACTCGGGGTGGCTCATGGTACACTCACTATGGTCTATTCCTTGGTGGTCTTGCCGATACTGCTGACTCTCTGGCAGTGATTGATAAGCTAATCTACCGTGACAAGAAGATTACTTGGGATCAGTTGCTTGAGGCCATTAAGGCTAACTGGGATGGCTACGAGAGTTTGAGGCAGCTTTGCATTAATAGTGTGCCTAAGTATGGCAATGACAATGACTTTGCCGATGACTGGGCAGCTTGGGTCATGGATACTTGGTACGATAGCGTGGATTGGATTAACACTCGGAAAGATTTAGTGCCGTACTGGGGCGGCACGTACCTTGGCGCAACAAATATTGCGGTAATCAATGTAATGTTGGGGGAGATGGCTGGCGCCCTGCCTAACGGACACATCTATCCGAAACCTCACGCTGAGACTTTATCACCGGTTCAGGGCATGGACAAGAATGGTCCTACAGCTCTGATCAAGTCTGTTAGCAAACTGCCAACGCATCGGTTTGCTCTGGGTGGTGCCGTCAACCTGAGGCTAAGCCCTCAGCTACTTGCCACTGATCGTGATTTGGACAACTTCGTATCCCTTCTCAGGGCTATCGAGGAACTGGGGCTATATCATGTCCAGTTCAACGTAGTTTCATCAGACCTGCTGCACAAAGCGATGAAGGAGCCAGAAAACTATAAGGACTTGATGGTCCGAGTAGCAAGCTACTGCACTTACTTTGTCGACTTGGCCAAAGAGCAGCAGCTAGATATCATCAATCGTACAGAGCAACAAAGCTGGTAGAAGCCCCTTGAGGTAGGATGGGTTTAATGGACACCAAAGTCAGGTAAAATAGAAAGACGGA
>CAZUHO010000072.1:0-4580 GCA_964620725.1 uncultured Dehalococcoidales bacterium | reverse complement strand
CTTTGCCTCTGGCTGTAGGCTAGCAGCGCCTTGTCAACCTCTTTCTTGTTGAAGTCGGGCCAAAGAACCTTGGTAAAGTAGTATTCGCTATAAGCCGTCTGCCAGAGCAAAAGGTTACTGAGACGGAGTTCGTTAGCGGTGCGGATTAGCAGGTCAACATCGGGCAGGTCAGCGGTATAGAGATAGCTAGTGAATAATTTTTCATCCAGTTTTTCCAGCGGTATACCGTCGGCGATAATGCGGCGGATGGCATCTAAAATCTCGGTGCGACCCCCGTAATTGAAGGCGAGGTTGAGGGTCATGCCGGTATTGTTTTTGGTCAGCTCTAGTGCTTTATTTATTGCTCCCTGCAGGCTTTGCGGCAACTCTTGGAGGCGACCAAGGTGGCGGAATCTAATCCCTTTCTTATGAAACCGGGGAAGGTCTTTATTTATTTTCTCCGCGGAGAGACGGAATAAACCCTTGACCTCAAGTTCGGGGCGGTTCCAGTTTTCGGTGGAGAAGGTGTAAACGGTTACATATTTTATCTGGCGGTCGCTGAGGTAATCAATCACAGTGCTCAGGTTTTCTGCCCCTGCCAGGTGGCCTTCAAGTCGGGGTAGCCCGCGCTGCTTTGCCCATCTACCATTGCCGTCGGGGACAATGGCTATGTGGTTGGGGAGAATAGTATTTCCTTCGGCTCTAGTTATACTAGACCTCCATCAGTTCGGCTTCTTTATCTCGGGCTATCTGCTCAATATCGGCAATAAAGCTGTCGGTAAGCTTCTGTAGCTGGTCCAGGGCGCGCTTGTGCTCGTCCTGTGATATATCCTTTTTCTTCTCCAGTCCTTTCAGTTCGCTCATGGTGTCGTGCCTCAGGTTGCGTATCATAATCTTTCTTTCTTCAACCCTCTTTCGCACCACCTTGGTTAGCTCCTGTCGCCGCTCCACGCTTAGTGGGGGCAGAGTTAGCCGGATTACATTCCCGCTGATAGCAGGATTTAGCCCCAGCTCGGACTTGAGGATAGCTTTCTCTATGTTTGGTATGCTGGTCCGGTCCCACGGCTGGATGATGAGGAGCCTGGCCTCAGGTGCGGAAATGCCGGCGATTTGATTGAGTGGGGTGAGAGCGCCGCCGTATTCTACCTTGAGGTGTTCTACCAGGGCGGGGGTAGCGTGCCCGGTGCGGATGGAAGCCAGTTCCCGCTTTAAGCCTTCAACCGAGGCTCGCATCTTGGCTTCGGTGTTCTGTAGACTGGAGCTGGACATATTACTCCTTGGTGTATACCAGGGTGCCGATAGCCTCGCCCTTCACCACCCGTTCCAGGCTACGCGGTGCCTGGAGGTCAAAGACGAGGATGGGCAGCTTGTTTTCCAGGCAGAGGGAGAGGGCGGTGGCGTCCATTACCTCCAGGCGGAGGTTCAGCGCCTCAAGGTGGGTGAGCTTGTCAAACTTCTTGGCTTTGGGGTCGGTGAGGGGGTCAGCAGTGTAGATGCCATCAACGTTATTCTTGGTCATAAGCAGCACCTCGGCTTCAATTTCTATGGCTCGCAGTGCTGCGGCGGTATCAGTGGTCATATAGGGGTTGCCCGTGCCCCCGGCGAAGATAACCACCCGACCCTTCTCCAGGTGGCGAATAGCGCGGCGCCTGATATAAGACTCGGCTACCTGTTGAATAACTATGGCTGACTGGGTTCTGGTAGTTACCTCTTCTCTCTCCAGGGCGTCTTGTAGAGTAAGGGCATTTATTACTGTCGCCAGCATGCCGGCGTAGTCGGCGGTAGCCCTGTCCATCCCCTTCTCCTCAGCCTCAGACCCGCGCCAGATATTGCCGCCGCCAACAACAATGGCTACGCCAACGCCCATCTCTACCACCTGCTTAATCTGCCTGGCTATCTTGGTCAGGGTGGCGGTGTCAATGCCGCAATCAGCGCCACCGGCGAAGGCTTCGCCGCTGAGTTTAAGCAGGACACGCTTATACTTGGTAGCACTCATTTTTCTGATTCCAGCTCGCCCAGCTCAAAACGGGCAAATCGGCTTACCCTGATATTCTCCCCTACCTTGGCGATAGTTTCGGCAATGATTTCCTTGACCGTCCTCTCCGGCTCCTTTATATCGGCTTGAAGGAGAAGGCAGGCGGTTTGCGGCTCTATGTCGCTTCCCTTGGGGACTTCTTCTTCTGAGACGAAGCGGGGGTTCATGGCGGCTATCTGCATTGCCAGGTGGTGAGCCAGTTCCTTGAACTCATCGGTGCGGGCGACAAAGTCGGTTTCGCAGTTCACCTCCACCATGGCGCCGATGCGCCCCCCGGCATGGATATAGGCTTCAACTAACCCCTGGCCGGTAGCGCGCATTGCCTTTTTTTCGGCTTGAAAAAGGCTCCGTTGTTTTAAAATCTGGAGCGCCTTTTCTATGTCCCCTTCGGCTTCAGCAAGAGCGCTCTGGCACTGCATAACGGCGGCTCCAGACTGGTCTCTTAGCTCTTTTACTACCTCTACCCGGATTTTCAAGCTTCTCCCCCTTTATCCTCGGCGGGTTCTTTATCTTCACCGGGTTCCTTCTCCTCGGCGGGTTCCTTCTCCTCAGCGGTTTCTTTATCTTCGGCGGCTTCTTTAACTTCTTCGGCTAATTTGTCTTCAGCGGGTACTTTATCTTCGTCGGGGCTGAAGGTAAAGGTTTCAGTGATTTCCAGGCCCTCTCCCTCGCCCACCCCAGCTGGAGCCGCTGCCTCGCCAGTTTTACCTTCCATAATGGCATCGGCAATTTTAGTGCACACCAGCCTGATGGCTTTGATGGCATCGTCGTTGGCGGGGATGGGGTAGTCTATCTCATCGGGGTTGCAGTTGGTATCAACGATGGCTATAACCGGTATCCCCATGCGCCTGGCTTCAGCCAGAGCAATCTTTTCCTTGATCGGGTCAACAATGAATAGGGCATTGGGCAGGCTTGTCATCTCCTTAAAACCGCCCATCTGCCGGTTGAGGCGCAAAATCTCCTCTTCCAGCTTTAGTGCTTCCTTTTTGGGCAGACGCTCAAAGTCCCCCCTGGACTTCTGGTCTTCCAGGCGGACTAGCTGGTCGATTCGTGCCTGGATGGTGGCAAAATTGGTCAGCACCCCTCCCAGCCAGCGTTGATTGACATAGTACATACCGCAGCGTTGCGCCTCCTGTTCTATGGCTTCCTGGGCCTGCTTTTTGGTGCCAACAAAAAGGATGACGCCACCCTCTGCGGCTACGTCCTGAGCAAACTGGCACGCCCTGGCCAGCATGTCGGCAGTTTGTTCCAGGTCAATGATATGAATGCCCTCACGCTTGGTGAAAACATATTTCTTCATCGCCGGGTGCCAGCGGCTGGTCTGGTGGCCAAAGTGAGCCCCGGCTTCTAATAACTCCTTAATGGTGACTTGTTCCGGCAAGTGTGAACCCCTTTCTATTATTCGTCATTAGCATAACAGTATAGCATACTAGCCCTCAGGCAACAATATTTAGCATCGACCCTATCCCCCTCTCCGTTTTGACCTATATTTTTCTTCCCACCCACCCGCCCTCAGTGCGTCTGCGGCTTATTATAGGGTGGATAACCCTTCACCACTAAAATAGGGAGTATTAGAGGGGCTTCAGCCCCTCTTTCTTTTTCTTCCCCCTCTCCTTTTAAGGAGAGGGGGATACAGGGGGTGAGGTTAATAAAAAATCTCTTTGGCCTGTGCTATAATTTAATTGTGGCCATAAGAACGGTAGCCACCAATCGCAAGGCGTATCGCAATTATCATATAAGCGAGAGCGTAGAAGCCGGCATTGCCCTTACCGGCACCGAGATAAAATCAATACGGGCGGGGAGGATGAGCCTGGCTGATGCCTATGTTAGACCGGAGAACGGGGAATTATGGCTGGTTGGTGCCCATATCGCCCGCTATGACGCTGGCAGTTATATGAGTCACCAGCCAACCCGACCCCGCAAGCTCTTGTTGCATCGTAAGCAGATTAACGACCTTACCCGGCGGGTGGTGGAGCGGGGCTTTACTTTGGTGCCGCTTAAGTTATATATTAAAGATAGCCTGGCTAAGGTTGAGGTGGCGTTGGGTAAGGGCAAAAGGCTCTACGATAAGCGGGAGGCAATTGCCCGCCGGGAGACAGAAAGGGAGATGGAGCGAGCCATCAAAAACCGCAGGCTGAGAAGGAGGTAGTTTACCCTTTAAAATAGATGGGGACGCGTGGGTTCGACAGGGGAGGTAGGCTACAGGATTGCAAGCTGAGGTGCCGCTAACCTCATAAAACAAGTGGCAAAAATAACTGGCGAACCTGAATTCGCTTACGCAGCCTAATTAAATAGGCTACGCGCTCACCCCCGCCTCTCCTCAACGGGTGGGGAGTGGGTGACGTTGAGTTGAGGTGCCGCCACCCCCACGCCGATAGGGGTGGTGAAAGAGCTATCGGCTGGTCTGGCTAGACTCGGTCAGTTGAGGTTAGCCGGGTGAGATTAAAGAGCTGACTAAGCTTGTAGCATATTCTGGGCAGCTTCCTTTGGACGGGGAGTTCAACTCTCCCCCGTCTCCACCAGAAGATTAACGGCGCCAGCCTTGAAAGGGCTGGCGCTTTTGCTT
>CAZUHO010000071.1:0-4625 GCA_964620725.1 uncultured Dehalococcoidales bacterium | reverse complement strand
GTGGCGATATATCCGTGTCCTGCGCCCACTTCAGCCAGCGCCCGAGCTTCTTACCAAGGGGAGTGCCGCCAGGCTCATGGGTCAGGATTACGGGAATAGCTAACTTCTTTAGCCTTCTATAAAGCCCTTTCGCCTGGACGCTCTTGCCGCTCCCCTCTCCGCCCTCAAAGGTGATAAAGAGAGCCATTTCTAAACCCCATCCCCTCTATCCCCTTCCCCTTAACAAGGGGAAGGGGAGTTTTTATGTTAAGAGAGGCTTCGCCTCTCTTTGACTCTCCCTACTTATAAATCGTCACCCGCCGATGGGGGTCTTTGCCCAGGCTCTTTGAGAGTACGCTGGCTTTCTCGGCGATGAGGTGCTGCAGGCGCCGAATATAGGCGCTCTGGGGGCTGAGTTCCACCACCCCACGCCCATCCCTTACCCGCTCCACTGCTTCCTCAGCCTCACCAAGGGCACGCTTGAGGCGGTCGGCTTTGCCGGTGCCGACGCTCGGGTAGAGCGTATCCAATAGCTGCCTGACCTGAGCCGGCGTGTTGCTCCTGAGGACATAGACGGGCAGGCTGGTGCTTTCGGCATCCTTGACCTTCTGTGGCCTCCGCCGATAGTAGCTCTTAGAGGTCACAAAAAGGCCAGCGTCCTTCAGGTTATTGACTATGTCCAGAGAAAGTCTTAGCTCTTTTGCCGCCTGCTCTATTCTCCCCCGGTTTACACCAAAAAGATAAAGGCGGGGCGTTTCACCCTGCCTGAGTTGCTTCCTTATGGGGGCTTTCGGCGCCGTGGGCAGGGGGGCTTGCTTTTCTATCCTGACCTCCCCCGACTCATCCAGCCAGCGCACCTCAGTGACTACCGCCTGACTGCGCAATATAGCATCAATAGCCTGACCGACATCAGGGTGAATGGCTACCCTGTCCCGCTCCTGAATCTCAACGACAATATCAAAGGTCGGCGGCGATTTCCGCTCCAGTATGGACTTCTGCGTGCCCCTTCGTTTTGCCTCTTCGTCACCCAGGGTTACCGACTGGATACCCCCGATGAGGTCAGCCAGGGTGGGGTTCATCATCAGGTTTTCCAGGGTGTTACCGTGGGCGGTGCCCACAAGCTGGACGCCCCTCTCGGCGATAGTCCTCGCCGCCTGAGCCTCAAGCTCGGTGCCAATCTCATCAATGACGATTACCTCAGGCATGTGATTTTCTACGGCTTCAATCATCACCGCATGCTGCATGGTGGGGGTCTTTACCTGCATCCGCCGGGCGTGCCCGATAGCGGGGTGGGGAATATCACCGTCGCCGGCAATCTCATTTGAGGTGTCAACAATAACCACCCGCCTGTTGAGGTTATCCGCCAGCACGCGGGCCACCTCGCGAAGCATGGTTGTCTTGCCCACCCCGGGGCGGCCTAAGAGCAGGACGCTCTTGCCCGTCTGGATAAGGTCGTCGATGACCTTTATCGTGCCGAAGACGGCTCTACCCACGCGGCAGGTAAGCCCGACAATGCGTCCCTTGCGGTTGCGGATAGCGGAGATGCGGTGCAGGGTGCGCTCAATGCCGGCACGGTTGTCATCGCCAAAGCTGCTGACGCGGGAAACCACGTAATCTATATCTTCCTCGTCAACCTCCCTGGAGTTTAGTGCCATCTCCCGCTGGGGGAAACGGGCTTCAGGAGGGCGGCCCAGGTCAAGGACCACTTCTAAAAGCTCGCTAACATCTTTCTGCCGCGCTAGTGGCTGGCGAATACGCGGCGGCAGGATATTAAGCAGAGCCTCTAAATCATCAGTGATTACCTTCTGCAATAGCTCCTCCTAAATAATATCCAGAAAATAGCGGTGGAATCTAAGGTCATGGGTCAACTCGGGGTGAAAGGCAGAGACCAAAATCTTTCCCTCTCGGGCAGCGACGCCGGTGCCGTTATTCAGCTTGGCCAGAATTTCCACCTTGCCATTTGCCTCTTCAATTACCGGCGCCCTAATAAAGACACCAGGAAACGGCTTTTCCCCCACCACCAGAACGGAAAGCTCGGCTTCAAAGCTCTCCTGCTGCCGACCAAAGGCATTACGCCTGACCGTTATATCCATAAGCCCCAGCGGTTTTATGTCCGAATCTGAAATCCGGCTGGCGAGAAGAATCATACCGGCACAGGTGCCAAATATGGGCAAGCCGTTCTTGCCCAGACTTTCTATCTTGCTAACCAGGTCGTAGTCCTGCATCAGCTTGCCAATTGAGGTGCTTTCCCCGCCAGGAATGATTAGCCCATCCAGGCCGTCAAATTGCTGGGGGAGGCGGAGGGGTATGGCTTCCACTCCCAGTTGGTGCAATATGGCGATATGCTCAATAAAGGCTCCCTGCACAGCAAGGACGCCGATTTTCATCTTACCATCCTCTGGGCGCCAGCAGTTCTTCAGTGGGGATTTGCTTCATGTCAAGCCCGGGCATGGCTTCTCCCAGGTTCTTGGAGACCTCGGCAATGATTTTAGGGTCTTTAAAGTGGGTGGTCGCCTTGACTATAGCCTTGGCTCTAACCTCGGGGTCTGAAGACTTAAATATGCCCGAGCCAACAAAGATGCCGTCAGCGCCTAGCTGCATCATCAGGGCAGCATCGGCTGGGGTCGCTACCCCACCAGCAGCAAAATTAACCACGGGCAATTTCCCTGTTTTATGTACCTCCATCACCAGCTCAAAGGGCGCCCCTATCTCCTTGGCTATTGCCATCAGCTCATCCTCAGGTGTATCTACCAGTTTACGAATGCCGCCCGTTACTGCCCGCATATGCCTCACCGCCTCGACAATATTGCCGGTGCCGGCTTCGCCCTTGGTCCTAATCATGGCTGCCCCCTCCCCGATGCGGCGCAGGGCTTCGCCCAGGTCCCGGCAACCGCAGACAAAGGGGACCTTAAAGTCATGCTTCCAGACATGGTGGGCTTCATCAGCCGGGGTAAGCACCTCAGACTCGTCGACAAAGTCCACACCAAGAGCCTCAAGCACCTGAGCCTCAACGAAGTGCCCGATGCGGCACTTAGCCATTACCGGGATAGAGACCGCCTTCATGATGGCTTCAATAACCGTGGGGTCAGCCATACGGGCTACCCCGCCAGCAGCCCTGATATCGGCCGGGACTCTCTCCAGCGCCATCACCGAGCAGGCACCGGCTTCCTCAGCAATCTTAGCCTGCTCAGCGCTGACCACATCCATAATCACTCCACCCTTTAGCATCTGAGCCAGACCGGTCTTGACCTTCCAGGTTCCCGTTTCCATGTGTTTCTCCTTACCTTGACTTGAACTCATTACTCCTTAACCTCCGCTTCTTCCTCCGCCGAAGGCCGATGGATTAATTCCCACCTTACCATACCGGCCTCAACTAATTCTCCAATCCTTTTTTCCTGAGGGGTAAGCCTGCCCGACTTACCACTTTTTACCTCAATGAGTACAATTTCCTTGGGCTCACCTGCCGCCAGTCCCGGGAAGACTACGAGGTCAATGGGGGTGCCAATAAAACGCGCTTCAGTAGGGTCATAGTTGAATTCAGGTAGATAGGGAGCCATCTGCTCCGTAAACTTGCCCCCCAGGACGGCTCTGCTCTGGACGATTGCTTGCTTGCGAGCCTCTTCCAGCCTCTTTGCTTCTTCTTCCCTCCACTGCTCAAATTCTCTTCCCGCCTTGACCAAGCGATATATAAGCGCAATTACAATGATGAGAAGGATTACGCTAACAATAATCCATGCTGTATTCACTTAACCCCTCCTCCCCAACTCTAGCCATAACTTTCTATAATTTATTTTACTACTGCTCGGATTCTTTATCAACCTAAAGGTCTCTTTGCCGGTATGCCCGTGCGGCGGGGGTACTTGGAGGGCGTTGGCGCTACCTTGTCAATAACCACCAAGCAGCGCTCATCGGCAAACTCCGAGAGTTCAACCGGCTTTACCTCTCGCAATCTTCCCCCCAATATCTCGATTGCCCTGGCAGCCTGACTTATCTCCTCGTCAATATCTCCCTTTTTCGGGGCAATAAAGCCGCCGCCGACAGCGCAAAAGGGCAAGACCAGCTCCACCAGGGTGGGCAGGGAAGCAACCGCCCGTGAGAGCACCAGCTCGAATTTCTCTCGATATTGAGACTGGTGAGCAATTTCTTCCGCCCGCCCCACCACAATTTCAACATCATCCAGCCCAAGTTTATGCGTGATGTGACACAGGAAAGAAACTTTTTTGGCTACCGCCTCAAGCAATACCAGCTTTATATCGGGGAAGGCGATTTTAAGCGGTATTCCGGGTATGCCAGCGCCAGTGCCGACATCAATAAGGCGAAAAACTGTTTTAATCGCCGGCTGCCAGACTAAGGTAACCGTCAGGGAGTCAAGGAAGTGCTTTATCTGCACCTCTTCATAGTCGGTTATGGCGGTAAGGTTTACCCGCTTATTCCAAGCGAGTAGCTCCTGATAGTAGGTTTCATACTGGCTGAGCTGGCTTGGCGTAAGCTGAAGCCCCAGTTTCTTAGCCCCGGCTTTTAGCCTTTCCATGCATAGAATTATACCATTTATTAATATTTGCCTTTTAGGCTGCCTTGTGTTACATTAAACAGGTAAACAATAAATTTAACCGCTAGGGGTGCTCAAAGGCTGAGAGGCATTTTGA
>CAZUHO010000070.1:0-4653 GCA_964620725.1 uncultured Dehalococcoidales bacterium | reverse complement strand
CACCACCGCTGATAGAACAGAGGGCATTAATGCCTTCCTCAAGAAGAGACCGCCCCAATTTAAGGGAAAATGAGCAATTTTGAGACCATAATCTACCAAAAGAAGGATAGTCTAGCCTATGTTACCCTCAACCGCCCCCACGCCCTGAACGCCTATAACATCAAGATGAGGGACGAGCTTTACCAGGTGCTGGGCGCCATAAGGGATGACCCTGAAGTAAGGGTGGGCATATTTCAGGGTGCCGGGGCAAGGGCGTTCTGCGCCGGCGCCGACCTTAGTGAATTTTTAAGCGCCCCCTCCCCCGTAGTTGCCCGGCAGGCGCGCTGGGAGCGGGATATCTGGCGGCTTTTCCTGAGTATTGCCAAGCCGCTCATTGCCGCCCTTCACGGCTATGTGCTGGGTTCGGGGATAGAGATAGCCCTCTGCTGCGATATCCGCCTGGCATCAGAGGATGCCCAGTTCGGTCTGCCCGAGCCGGCCCTGGGCATAATCCCCGCCGCCGGCGGCAGCCAGACCTTGCCCCGAATAATAGGCGGGGCTAAAGCCCTGGAAATACTGCTCTCGGGGCGGTGGCTTGGGGCTGAGGAGGCGCTATCTCTTAAGCTGGTTAACCGGGTGGTACCCCGAAAGAAATTAATAGCCGAAGCCGAGAGGCTGGCTAAAAGAATTGCCCAGTTTGACCCGGCGGCGGTAAGCCGTGCCAAGCAGGCGATTATCAGGGGGCTTGACCTCAGTCTGGGGGAGGGGCTGGAGCTTGAGGGGAGGCTTGCCGCCTCGTTATTATAGAGAGGAGCATACTATTGGTGGAACAGGACCTTGATATTCTTGCCCAAAAGGTGGCTGAGCTGATTATGGGCGCCAGGAAGCTGGTGGTCTTCACCGGCGCCGGCATCAGCACCGAGTCCGGGATTCCCGATTTTCGCAGCCCCGGCGGCATCTGGAGCCGCTTTGACCCCGATGACTTCACCTACCAGAAGTTCGTCGCTGACCCTGAGGCGAGGCGAAAGCAGTGGCAGATGATCGGGGAGGGACATCTGACTAATCTGGCTGAGCCCAACCCCGCCCACTACGCCATCACCGAGCTTTATAAATTGGGCAGGCTTGATTGTGTCATCACCCAGAACGTGGATAACCTTCACCAGAAGGCGGGGGTGCCTGCGGAAATGGTCTTTGAGCTCCACGGCAACCTGCAGCAGGCAATTTGCTTGAGCTGCGGGAAGCTTTATCCCTTTGAGCGGATTAAAGCCAGGCTGGATGGGGGTGAGGAAATCCCCGATTGTGAAGAGTGCCACGGCATGTTAAAGCCGAATGCTGTCTTATTTGGCGAGTCCTTGCCACAAGACGTGCTTGAGGAAGCGAGCCATCGCTCCTCTAACTCTGACCTGTTTATTGTCATTGGCTCGACCCTGGTTGTCTACCCCGCCGCCTATATGCCAATATACGCCCATCAGGCTGGAGCCAAGCTGGTAATTATTAACCTCAGTGCCACCCCCATGGACGGGGAAGCCAGCGTCCTCATCACAGCCAAGGCGGGGGAGGCAATGTCCAAGATAACGGATAAGTTAAAGGAAAAGACAGGTTAAACAATGGTTATAACCGAGTTTCTTGACCTCTCGGCGATGCTGGTCCCAGAGAGAACGGCTATCGCCTTTGAGGGCAAACGATTTAGCTATGCCCAGCTCAAGGAAAGGGTAAACCGCCTCGCTGATTCCCTGAGCCGACTTGGATTAAAGAAGGGGGAGAGAGCCGCCATCCTTGAGGTCAACTGCAATGAATATGTGGAAGCCTGTTTGGCTACGGTAAAGCTGGGCGCTATCTTCGTTCCCTTCAACTTCAGGATAAGGGAAGACGAATTAAAATACCTGGTGGATAAAGCCGAGCCACGGATTCTTTTTGTCGGCGGCCGCTACGCCGATATGGTGAACAGCGTTAAAGGCGAGCTTCTCTCGGTGGAGCATTTTATTATCATTGGCGGCAAAGACAAGGGGATGCAAGATTATGACGGGCTTATCGCCTCAGGCTCGGCGGATGAAAAGGGCTTTGCCCAGTTAGCCGACGAAGATATTGTTATGCTCTTGTTTACCGCCGGCACCACTGGATTTCCCAAGGGGGTGCCTCAGGACAGCACTGCCTACAGCACCTACGTCCTGACCAATGTTGAGCCCCCCAGCATTGAAGCCCCCGCCGAGACCAATCTTTTGTGCATGCCCCTATATCATGTGGCCGGAATGCAGGCGCTCATGGCGGGCATCTACGGGGGGAGGACAATCGCCCTGATGCGGCAGTTTGATGAGAAGGAATGGTTTGATACGGTACAGCGGGAGAAGGCAACCAGGGTGATGCTGGTACCCACCATGCTCAAACGAATTGTTGACTACCCCGACTTTGCTAACTATGACCTTTCCAGTGTGCGGGTGGTAACCTATGGCGCTGCCTCCTGCCCCTACGAGGTGCTGAAGAAGGCGATGGAGCGCTTCCCCGGCAGAGCCCTGATAAACGCCTTCGGCGGTACCGAGACCTCCTCCACCATAGCTGCCCTTAGAGCCGAAGACCAGATAATCACCGGCAAAGAAAGCGAGGCGGAGAGGGAGAAGAAGCTAAGGAGGCTGGCTACCTCTATTGGACTGCCGATGGAGGATGTGGAAATCCAGGTACGGGATGAAAAGGGTAAAGAATTGCCCTTAGGGAAAATCGGCGAGATTGTCGTCCGCGGTCCCCGCATAATGAAGGGCTACTGGCAGAATGATGAGGAGACGAAGAAGGCTTTTACCGGCGACGGCTGGTACCGCACCGGCGACCTCGGTTATCTTGATGAGGAGGGCTATATCTATCTTACCGGCCGCGCCGATGACGTTATCGTCAGGGGCGGGGAGAATATCGGCCCCGATGAAGTAGAGAGTGTCCTTTCCACTCACCCCAAAATTGAGGAGGCGGCGGTGGTTGGCGTCAAAGACCTGGAGTGGGGGCAGCAGGTCAGGGCGATCGTCAGGCTCAAAAAGGGGGAAGCTGCCACCGAGGAGGAGATTATTGACTTCTGCCGTCCCCGGCTGGCTGGCTTCAAGTGCCCCAGCTCGGTAGTCCTGGTTAAAGAGGAACTGCCCCGCACCTCCACGGGCAAGGTTCTAAGAAGGCTCCTCCGCGAAAAACACGGCTAGGTTGATTTTTCCACCAGCTCGGCAATATCCATAACCTTGAGCTTTTCCTCAGCCGCCTTTGCCTTAATCCCGTCATCAAACATCTGCAGGCAGAAGGGGCAGGCGGTAATCACGGTTTGAGCCTTGGTCTCAATTGCCTGCTCGGTGCGAAGCTCGTTAATTCTGCGCCCGGTGCGTTCCTCAAGCCACATGTGCCCCCCGCCGCCACCGCAGCAAAATGCATTCTCCCGGTTTTTCTCCATCTCCGCCATCTTTGTCTCGGGGATGCTTTTAATAATCTGCCTCGGCGGCTGGTAGATATCGTTGTATCTACCAAGGTAACAGGGGTCGTGGTAGGTAACAAGTTCACCCATACCCTTCTTAATTTTTAGCTTGCCCTCTTTTATTAGCTGAGCAATAAGCTCGGTATGATGAATAACCTCAAACTTTCCGCCGAACTGGGGGTACTCGTTCTTTATGGTGTTATAGCCGTGAGGGCAGGCGGTAACTATCCTCTTTACCCCATAGCTCTTGAGTAGCTCAATATTTTTCTCCGCCTGGAGCTGGAAGAGGTATTCGTTGCCCAGGCGGCGGGCGGGCTCGCCGCAGCAGCTCTCCTCAGCCCCTAAGATGGCAAACTTAATTCCGGCCAGCTTAAGCAGCTTAGCCACTGCCTGAGCCACCCTGGTGCTCCTATCCTCCAGGGCTTCGGTGCAACCCACCCAGAAAAGAAAGTCTACATTTTTGTCCTCGGCTAGGGTCTTAATATCAAGCCCCTCCGCCCAGTCTGTTCTGGACAGTGTAGTCCCCCGCCAGGGGTGCCCCCTGTCCTCAATGCTTCTCAGTGCCCCCTCCGCCGTCTCCGGGACCTTTGCCTGCTCCATCACCAGGTTTCGCCTCAGGTCAATAATCTTATTAACGTGCTCAACACTGACCGGGCATACCTGCTGGCAGGCGCGGCAGGTGGTACACGCCCAGATTACCTCCTCACTTATCACATCACCAATCAGGGACTTGCCCTCCTTGGCGGGGGCTTCTTTCTTGAGCAGGCCGGGTCCTACCTCAAGAAGATGTTGCTTCAGGTCGTCTATCAGCTTCTTGGGGTTAAGCTCTTTACCGCTGGTGGTTGCCGGGCAGACCTCCTGGCACTGACCGTAGATAACGCAGGAGTAGAGGTCCAAAAGCTGCTTCCAGGTAAAGTCGGTTATCTTAGCCACGCCGAAGGTCTCCGCCTTCTCCAGGTCAATAGGACGCAGGGCTCCTTTGGGCGGTGGCGACTGGAGCAGGACATTGAAGATACTGGCTATCATGTGTAGATACCGGGAGTAGGCGATGAATACCAGGACGAATAAGACGATGCTCCAGTGCGCCCAGAAGAAGGCTAGATGTGCCATCTCCACTGAGGCCGGGCTGGCGCCGGCAAAGACTCCGCTTAACGCCGAGCTTATCGGGGGCAGGGTAGCCCCCAGACCCACCGGCGCATAGCCCAGGGCAATGCCCGTCGCCTCCTTGAAGAGGT
>CAZUHO010000069.1:0-4698 GCA_964620725.1 uncultured Dehalococcoidales bacterium | reverse complement strand
AACGTAAATTAAAAACGGGGGGCGGGTTGATAAAATATCTTCCTTGTCAGCCATCACCATAGTTGCTATACTAAAATCTGCCATGGACTACGAGACCATTATCGGGCTGGAGGTTCATGCCCAGCTTCTGACTAAAAGCAAGATGTTCTGCCGCTGCAGTACTGATTATGCCGCTGCCCCACCCAATACCCATGTCTGCCCGGTCTGCCTCGGTATGCCCGGCGTCCTGCCCACTATCAATCAGCAGGCAGTAGAATACACCATAATGACGGCTCTGGCGCTCAACTGCACCATCTCCGATTACACCAAGTTTGACCGCAAGAACTACCCTTATCCTGACCTGATGAAGGGGTATCAGATTTCCCAGTATGACACCCCCATCAGTCACGACGGCTGGCTTAACATCGAGGTTAACGGCAAAGAAAGGAAGGTGGGCATAACCAGAGTCCACCTTGAAGAGGACGTGGCTAAATTACTCCACCGCGTCTCCTCAGAGGGGAAGTCCTACAGCCTGGTTGATGTCAACCGGGCGGGGGTGCCGCTGATGGAGATTGTCGGTGAGCCTGACCTCCGCTCCCCGGAGGAAGCCAGGCAATACCTGATAAAGCTGCGAACCATACTCCAGTACCTGGGCGTATCCACCGGCAACATGGAGGAGGGCAGCTTCAGGTGCGATGCCAATATCAGCATTCGCCCTGAGGGTAGCCCCAAGTCTCTGGCTAAGGTTGAGGTCAAGAATATGAACAGCTTTAAGGCGGTCTACCTAGCTCTGGAGTATGAGGCTAAAAGGCAGAGAAAGATGGCTGGGGAGGGTAAAAAACTTACCCAGGAGACCAGGGGGTGGGTGGAGGAGAAGGGGGTAACGGTTGCCCAGCGCAGCAAGGAGTATGCCCACGACTATCGCTATTTCCCTGAGCCCGACCTCCCGCCAATGGTCTTAAGCCGCGAGCGGGTGGAGGAGATAAGGACCAGTCTACCCGAGCTGCCCGAAGCCAGACGCGACCGCTTTGCCGCTGAATATAACCTCCCCGCCTATGATGCCAACCTGCTTACCAGCTCCAAGGCAATGGCTGACTACTTTGAGGACCTTCGCCGGGCTACTACGGCAGTCCCCCCCAAGGAGATAAGCAATTGGCTCTTAGGCCCAGCCAGTAGTATAATGAATACTAACAGTATTGATATAACAGAATTTAGCAAAAGGGTCAGTCCCAAGCAATTTGCCGCCTTATTAGAGGCGCACTCGCAGGCTACGGTGAGCACTGCTACCGCCAAATCCGTGCTTGAGGAGATGTTTAAAACGGGAAAGGACGCTACTGATATTATTGCCCAGCAAGGACTGAGCCAGATCAGCGACGCTGATGAGATTGAGAAGGAGATCATAGCGGCCATAAAAGGCAATGCCAAAGCCGTCGCCGATTATAAGAGGGGGAAAAAGGAGTCCTTAAAATTCCTCGTCGGGCAGGTGATGAGAGCCACCAAGGGTCGTGCCAACCCAAAGCTGGTAAACGAACTGCTGGCGAGGAAACTAGAGGAAGGATGAGATGCAGCTCTACTTTAATATAGCTCAGATTATAGTATCCGTAGCCCTGATATTAGCCGTCCTCTTCCAGGTTAGAGGCGGGGGGCTGGGGGGTATCTTCGGTCAGCCTGACACCGTCTACCGGACTAAACGGGGTATGGAAAAAACGCTGTTTCAATTCACCATCGTCCTGGTCATTCTATTCATTATTCTCTCTATTCTAGCCGTCAGAATTAGCTGGTAACCAGAGCCATTGCTACCTGGAGATAGCTATGAAGTGTCCGGTCTGTCAAAAGGATGCGCGAGCCCATATCTACTACTGCGCCCGATGTGCCGTTTACGTGCATGAGAAATGCTGGCAGAAGCATGTAGAGACGGCTCATAAGGAAAAGAAGTAAAGCGATGAAGTTGAAGGTATGGTTTCTGGAGACCAGACCGCAGTTTTTGCTTCTTTCTGTGGTGCTGGCTTTTCTCGGTAACTGTATTGCCTGGTACCATGGTTACTTCCACCTCGGCTACGCCCTGCTCGCCTTTGTCGGGCTGCTCCTCTGCCACATCAGCGTCAATGTGCTTAACGACTACTTCGATTACAAGAGCGGCATAGACCTTGAGGTGAGGAGAACCCCCTTCAGCGGCGGCAGCGGTATCCTCCCCGCCTCCCTGCTTAAGCCGAGGCAGGTCTTCTGGTTGGGGCTGGTTGCTTTTCTGCTGGCGGTGCCCATAGGGGTCTATTTTGTAATAACCCTAGATAATGGCTGGCAGCTCCTGCCCCTGCTTCTGGTAGCGGCAGCATGCACCCTGCTCTATACCCCCCTGCTGACCAGACTGGGGTGGCCGGAGTGGGCTCCCGGGGCAGGGATGGGGACTCTGCCTGTACTGGGGACTTACTTCGTTCAGACGGCGGCTTACACCCTCCCCGCCGTTATCGCCTCTATACCATCGGGCATTCTGGTGCATAACCTGCTCTTACTGAACGAATTCCCTGACGCCGAAGCCGACAGGAAAGCAGACAGAAAAACACTGCCCATAACTATGGGCAAGAAGAAGGCGGGCATAGTCTACTCCGCCATGACCATATTAGTCTATTTGTGGATAATAGGCTGGGTGGCGGCGGGGATAATGCCTCTTTTCTGTTTAATAGCGTTATTAACCCTCCCCCTGGCGATAAAGGCGATTGGGGGTGCCAGAAAGCACGAGAGGATGGACAGACTAGTGCCGGCTATGGCAAACAACGTTCTGGTTGTCCTCCTCACCCAGTTCCTCCTGGGCATAGGCTATATCCTGGCAGGGGTCTTTTAATGTCGGTTGACCTGGTCCTGCTTCATCCCCCCAGCGTTTACGACTTTCGCCAGAAGACGATTCTTTACGGGCCGGTCAGCGACCTGATTCCGTCTTCCTCCATGTTTGAGATGTACCCCATCGGCTTTACCAGCATTGCCGAGTATCTGGAGGGTTCGGGCTATCGGGTGCGCATTGTTAACCTCGCCGTGCGCATGCTCAGTGACAAGAAATTCGACGCCGAGGCGTTTATAAGGCGGCTGGAGGCGCCGGTATTCGGCATTGACCTGCACTGGCTGGTGAGCGCTCACGGCGCTATTGAGGTCGCCAGAATAGTGAAAAAATACCACCCCAAAGCCAAGGTGGTGATGGGGGGGTTTTCCGCTTCTTACTTCTATAAGGAGCTAATCCAGTACCCGGAGATTAACTATATCCTCAGGGGCGACTCCACCGAGGAGCCGTTCCGCCAGCTCATGGACTGCATAGCCAGCAAAAGGCCGCCCGCGGCTGTGCCCAACCTTGTCTGGCGGGACGAAAAGGGCAAAGTACAAGAAAACCCCTTCTCTTATGTCCCCGATGACCTGAGCAATGTCATGGTCAGCTACTATGATAATACCATGCGCTCGGTTATCAGATACCGTGACCTGGCCAGCTACACCCCATTCAAGGGCTGGACGAGTTATCCCATAACTGCCGTGCTGACCTGCCGCGGCTGCACCGAGGAGTGCGTTATCTGTGGCGGCTCGGCGGCTGCCTTCAGAAATTTTTATAACCGGGAAAAGACTGTCTTTCGCTCCCCGCAGTCAGTAGTCCGCGATGTGAAGCAGATTGAGCGCTTCAGCCGCGGTCCCATCTTTATCCTCGGCGACCTGCGCCAGGCAGGGGAGGGCTATGCCTATAAGGTGCTGCAGCTGCTGGAGAGGAACCGGGTGAAAAATCAGCTCATCCTGGAACTTTTCTCCCCCGCTCCCGCCGAACTTCTCCACCAGATGAGCCTCGCCTCCCCCAACTTCTGCCTTGAGATTTCCCCCGAATCCCATGACCATGAGGTAAGGAGGGCTAGCGGCAGACATTATTTCAACCACGACCTGGAGCAGACGCTGGACGATGCCCTTAAGGTCGGCTGCGGGCGGCTGGACGTGTTCTTCATGATTGGGCTGCCCAAGCAGACCCCGAAGTCGGTAATGGAAACCGTTGACTACTGCGACTCCCTCTTCCAGAGGTTTAACGGGGATAAGCGGCTCTCCTTCTTTATCGCCCCCATTTCGCCCTTCCTTGACCCGGGCAGTCTCGGCTTTGAGCAACCCCAGCGCCACGGCTATAAAGTCCTTTTCCGAACACTTGAGGAGCACCGCCAGGCACTGGTGGAACCGAGCTGGAAGTATTCCTTAAATTACGAGACAAAATGGATGAACCGCCAGCAGATTGTGGATACTGCCTATGAGGCAATCCTGCGCCTCAACCGCCTTAAGGCAAAGTACGCCGTTATCCCCCTAGAAATGGCTGAGGCCGGGGAAGAGCGCATCAGGGCGGCGTGGGCGATGGCACATAAAATTGATGAGCTGTTGGCTAAGGGGAATGCTGACGAAATCCCCCGCTTAAAGGCAAGGATAGACGAGATAAACGCCTTCCCCGTGGTGGAGAGAAAGCAACTGGAGCTGCCGGTGGGGCTGGTCAAGCTGAAGTTTTTACAATCCCTGTGGTCCTGGGCAACGGGGAAGAAATAGCCCCACCCCCGATTTTATCTTTTCCCGCCCGCCACCCTTTAAGGAAGCTCCTCCCCCATAAAGGAGAGAAGAGAGGTCTGACCTCTATTGGGCGGGAGTGTGAGAAAACAGAGGCAAAGCCCAACGGGCGGGAGTACCCACTCCGTAATAAGCCGCAGACGCCCATAGGGCGGG
>CAZUHO010000068.1:0-4733 GCA_964620725.1 uncultured Dehalococcoidales bacterium | reverse complement strand
CAACTAATGACCTGGATTTCGATTACGATGTCCTTGTTAATGATAAGAATTATGTAGTTTTAGCTGGCAGCCTTGATGCCAAGCTGAAAGATGATGATAACGTAAAAGTTAAGATACTTTGGCGCTGGGACGGTTAAGATGCTGGACAAAAGCGAACTTACGAGATACAATCGGCAACTCGTAATCCCGGACTTTGGCGAAGAGGGGCAGAGAAAACTAAAAGACTCCCGTGTCGTAATTGTCGGCATGGGTGGGCTGGGCTGTGCTTCAGCAACCTATCTAACTGCGGCTGGTGTGGGACACATTACCGTCGTTGATTTCGATACCGTGGAACTATCTGATTTGAATCGGCAGATTCTCTACTGGGAAGAGGATGTAGGGGAGAAAAAGGTGATAGCCGCTCAAAGAAAACTGTCTAAACTTAATCCCCTAATCCAAATCACTCCTGTCTCTACCAAAATAACAGAGGAGAATGCCCTTAGCCTTATTGATAAGGCTCAGGTAGTAGTCGACGGCCTGGATAATTCTGCCACCCGCCTCATAGTGAATTCGGCTTGTGTTAAGCAGAAGATAGCCTATATTTATGGAGGTGTCTCGCGCTTGAGAGGCATGATTACCACCATCATACCCGGAAAGACGCCTTGTCTGGCCTGTTTTTCTCCTGAGGGTGTCGGGGGACTGGGGGTTCTCGGTGTAACTCCGGCAATTATAGCTAACCTGCAAGCTTTGGAAGCTATCAAGCTACTTATCGGCCATAGTCCTTCGCTAGCCGGCAAGCTGCTACTTTTCAATGGTGATGATATGAAGTTCCAGCTTCTCGAGATAAAGAGAAACGAAAGCTGCCCGGTTTGCTCCCCGCTGTATACTGGCTAAGGGGTTCTACTTTTTCCCTTTGTCTTTCTCCCTCTTTTCCTTCAATGCCCAGAAAAGCTTCTCTGGCTGGGCGGGAAGGTCCTTAATCCATATTCCAGTGGCATTATGAATGGCGTTGATTATCGCCGGTGGAGCTGAACAGGTGCTCCCCTCGCTTGCCTCCTTAGCCCCATATGGGCCATAGGGGTCGTTGGTTAATACGTGTATCACCTTGCTCATAGGTGCTTCATTGGCACGAGGTCGTTTGTAGTCAATGAAGTTAGGGTTAAGGGTCTGCCCTTTATCCATCTTGAATTCCTCATACAAGGCGGCGGCAATCCCCTGGTGGTATGCCCCACCCTGGCATTGTGTCTCTACTGCCTGAGGATTCAGCGGAAAGCCGCAGTCATGAGCTATCACGCTATTATCGGTGCATCTTACCACCCCCGTCTCCACATCCACCTCCACCTCGTTTGCCTGGGCGGTAAAGCTATAATTAGTCCCGATGTCGCCCACACCTTTACTGAAATCAGCCAGACCATACATTGATATTCCCTGGGTGGAATAGCCGCGGCCAATGATGACCTTGCCCGGCGTGTCATAGCAGGCAATCCTCACCAGCTTCCACCAGGGCATGTTCTTCTCAGGATTTGACTTGACAAAGACCTGCTTATTCTTAATCTCCACATCCTCCGGTTTTACGTCAAACTGCTTAGCCGCGACTTCGAGGAGCTGCCCTTTGGCATCCTCGGCAGCTTTTTTAGCCGCCTCGCCGGCGTGCACGGTGACCCGGCTGCCATAGCTACCTGGGTCAACAGGGGTAAATGCGGTATCTACCCGCTTCAGGTCTATGTCATCTAGCCCTATACCGAGCACCTCGGCGGCAATGGCACAGGTTACCGTATCTGACCCCTGCCCCACATCCGAAGCCCCGGTGAGGTAGTTGACGCTACCGTCCTCGCATATCCTTACAATGGCGGCGCAGGCATTATGGGCGCTGAGCTTTGTGCCGCTGTTATATGTTGCCGCGGCAAAACCCATGCCGTAGGCCTTTTCACCTTCGACCTTTTTGTGCCCCTTTACCTTTTTCCAGTTTACGGCCTCGGCGACCTTTTCAATGCACTCCTGCATGCCGCAGCTCGCCACGTGCACTTCATTGACCGTTTCATAAACCTCGCCCGGCTTGGGGTTTTCAATGGAGTTCTTTAGTCTTATCTCCACCGGGTCTAGACCAAGCTCTTCAGCTATCATTTCCAGCTGAACATCGGCAGCGAAACGGCTGTGGTATAGTCCGTGCCCTCTCATCGCCGCCGAACTGGGGTTGTTGGTAAAGTAGTTATAGGCGTCATATTTGAAATTGGGCAGCTTATAGGGCAGGGTCATACAAGTCCCGACAAGAAACATGGTAAGCGGGCTCATGCGGGTATAAGCCCCCCCATCGGCGATAACCTTGAGGGAAGTAGCCGTTAGTATGCCCTCCTTGGTGACCCCTGTCTTTACCGTAACCCACATAGGATGGCGCCTGAGACAGGTGGTGAGTTCGTCAAACTGGGTATAGACCAGCTTCACCGGCCTGCCCGTCTTCTTGGCCAGCATGGGGGCAGCGAAATCGCAGTGCACCATGTCATTCTTGGTGCCACCAAAGTCGGAGCCGATAAATGGCTGTATTACTCGTATATTGCTGAGAGGTAGGTTAAAGCACTTGGCTAGAATTCTATAGGGAAAATACGGGCTTCCCTTCGCCCCCTGAAAGACCACATGGCTGTCATCAGCCCAGTAAGCGATTACTGCCGGCGGCTCTATATATCCTTTGGCCATGCGGGGGGTCTGGAAGGTGTCCTCGCGGACAAGGTGCGATTCGGCAAAAGCCTTGTCTACATCGCCAAAGTCCCAGTGGTACTCAACGCAGATGTTTTCCGGGCGGTCTTCATGAACCAGTGGCGCTCCTTCCTTCATCGCCTCAAAGGGGTCAAAGACGCCGGGGAGTGGTTCATAATCAACTTCAATAAGGTCGCAAGCCTCATCGGCTATATCCTGGTCAATGGCCGCTACTGCCGCTACCCCTTCATACTGGTATCGTACCTTGGTCGTGGCGAAGGGCTCTTCATCGCGGGTGGGGCCACTCCAGCCCCATTTGAAACCATTAAAGTCCTTGCCGGTAGTCACCGCTTTTACGCCGGGCAGCTTCTCAGCCTTGCTGGTGTCAATATTTAGTATCCTGGCGTGAGGATAGGGGCTTCTCTTAATCTGACCCCACAGCATATGGGGGAGCTCATAATCAGCGGCGTACTTTGCCTGACCGGTAACCTTTAACCTGGCATCCACGCGGGGTATCTTTTTCCCAAGAACGGAATAATCACCAAAAGTCTCACCCATTCTACTGACCTCCTCGCATCTTTTCGGCAGCTATTTCTACGGCTTCAATATATTTCACGTAGCCTTCATCAGCGCACAGGTTGCCCTGTATCGCCTCTCTTATCTCCTCACGGGTAGGGTTGGGGTTCTCATCCAGTAGTGCCTTCGATGACATTACCATCCCTGGCGTGCAAAATCCACATTCTATGGCGCCGTGCTCGACCATGGCTTCCTGGATGGGATGAAGCTTGTCTCCATCAGCCACCCCTTCAATGGTGGTTACCTTGCGGCCGTTAGCCTGCATCGCCAGTACGGAACAGGACCTAACCGCCTTGCCGTCAATATGAACCGTGCAGGCACCACAGGCACTGTCGAGACACCCTATCTTGGTGCCCGTCAGCTTCAATTCCTGCCTGAGCAGGTCAACAAGTAAAGTCTGCGGTTTCACCTTGAACTCATAGGGCTTGCCGTTAACTGTTAACTTTAATTCCTTCAGTTCACCCTTCATTTCTTTCCTTTCTTTCCTCCTTATACAACTATGCCGCTTTAGCTTTTTCCAGAGCTATTTGTGCTACCCGCCTGACGAAGACCTTTACCATCTCCCGCCGGTATTCTGGCGAACCATGGACATCGACGGGAGGGTCAGTCTCTGCTGAGGCTGCTTCGCCAGCTTCGATAAGCAGGCTATCGCTAAGCACCTTGCCCATTAGTTTCCCCTCCGCCTCTTTAGCCCTCAATGGTATGGAAGCGGCGCTGCCGAGCGCTATTCGGGCATCCTGGCAAACGCCGTCCTTCCCGCTTAAAGTGACTGACACCGCTGCCCCTATAATTCCCATATCTCCCTTCATCACCATGAGCTTCTCGTAAGCGGTGCCGGTACGGGCTGGCGGAGTTGGCACCTGAATCTCGATGAGCATTTCCCCACTCTTAAGGTCAACCTCAAGATAGTCCTTGGAAAACTCCTCCATGCTGATGGTTCTCTCCCCGGCGGAACTGGCTAACTTCAAGTTGGCGTTTAGGGCGATTAAGACTGATGCCGGGTCGCCAGCAGGGTCGCCATGACAAAGGTTGCCTCCAATTGTGCCCCAGTTTCGGGTCTGGATTGTGGCCAGATTTTTCTCCATCTCGCTGAGCACTTCGAAATGCTTCTGGATAACCGGAGATTTCTCTATAGTTCGGTGCAGGGTTAACGCCCCCACTCTCAAGCCCTTACTCTCATCGTAGTTGATATAATCTAGAGCCGATATGCCCTTGATATCAATTAAATATTCCGGAGTAAGTAACCGTTGTTTTAAGACCACCAGCAGCGACTGCCCGCCGGCGATTATTTTAGCTTCCTTATACTGTGAAAGCAGAGAAAGGGCTTCCTCAACTGTTTTGGGGGCAAAATACTCAAAATCCGCTATCATTTGACCTCCTAAATCCAAGATTGGCTACATTATACCAAACTTATGAATTTCCCATCAAGAAAAAAGGCTCTTGCCCCAATAAGAAAGAGGGGGGAGGTAGCCCTAGCTTCCTCTCCC
>CAZUHO010000067.1:0-4736 GCA_964620725.1 uncultured Dehalococcoidales bacterium | reverse complement strand
ACCTTCTTCTACCGGCACATGGTGGAGCTAATCAATAACCAGCACCTCTTTATTGCCCAGCCACCCCTCTACCGCATTAAGGCGGGCAGGCTTGAGCAGTGGGTCTACTCGGAGCCGGAAAAGGAAGAGGTGATGGCCAAGGTAAAGGAGAAGAAGGCGGAGATCCAGCGCTATAAGGGTCTGGGGGAGATGAGCGCCGAGCAACTCTGGGAGACGACAATGAACCCCGCCAGCCGCACCCTGCTTGAAGTAACCGTGGATGATGCCGCCAGAGCCGACCGCATATTCCATGTACTGATGGGGGATGAGGTCCCACCCCGAAAAGCCTTCATCCAAGCTCACGCCCGGAGCGTTAAGAACCTGGATATTTAAACCTAAGCCTGCTCTCTGGCATACAGCCCGTGCTCTTTGATATACCCCTCCACCGCCTCAGGTACGAGGTTACGAATAGACAAGCCCTCCCTCACCCGCTGCCTGATTTCTGAGGCATTGATGTCTATGCGCGGCTTTTCCAGCAGGATGACCCTCTCGGAGAGGCCAGGGATAGCCGCTTCCAGGGAGGCGAGGTCGGGAGGGGGAAAGCCCACCCTGGGGACAGCCACCAACTGGCACAGCTTTATCAGCCGCGACGGCTCATACCACTGGGGGAGCTGGGTCAGGTTATCCCAGCCTAAAATAAAGAAAAGCTCATCTTCTGGGCCAAGCTGGCGCTCAAGCTCAGCCATGGTGTCAACGGTGTAGGTGGGACCGGCTCTTTCTATTTCCATGGTGGATAGCTTGAAATTATCTTTACCGCTAAGGGCAAGGCGCACCATCTCCAGGCGGTGCTCCGCCGGCGAGATGAGATTATCCGCCTTCAGCCAGGGCTGGCCGGCGGGCATAAAGATAGCCTGGCTAAGATTTAAGCCGGCGGTTACCTCCTCCGCCACCTTGAGGTGCCCGCTATGAACGGGGTCAAATGTTCCCCCCAGTACACCAATCTTCATTTGCTATCACTCCTATTCTAATGCCGGGGCTGGGGGCGGAAGACCTTCTTTATCTTAGCCGCCTCAGGCTCAGCCACCGACTGAACTAACTTTATAGCCTGAGCCGTAAGCTCAGGAATCCCCTCGCCGCTAGCCGCGGAAACGAAGAGGGCTTTGGCTCCGGCGGCACTGAAGCTCTCCTTTATCTCGGCCAGTTGCTCCCTGACCTGGGGCAAATCAATCTTATTCACCGCCACCAGCTGCGGCTTTTTCGCCAGGGATGAGTCAAAGAGGCTAAGCTCGTTATTTACCCCTATCATATCATCAAGCGGAGACGGTGAGCTGCCGTCTACCAGGTGGATAAGTACCTTGGTGCGCATAATATGGCGCAGGAAATCGTGCCCCAGGCCCCGCCCCAGGTGGGCGCCGTCTATCAGCCCCGGAATCTCAGCCAGGACAAAGCTCAGCCTCCCCACCTCAACCACGCCCAGGACGGGCTCGCGGGTGGTAAAGGGGTAGCTGGCTATCCTGGGTTTAGCCGCCGAGACCGCTGCCAGCAGGGTAGACTTGCCCACATTGGGATAGCCAATAAGCCCGACATCAGCGATGAGTTTGAGTTCCAGTATAATGGAATTCTCCTCGCCCTCCTCTCCTTCCTGGGCAACCTGGGGCGCCTGGTTGGTGGAGGTGGCAAAGTGGGTGTTGCCGAAGCCACCCTTCCCCCCTTTAGCCACCACCGCCTGCTGGCCGGGCTGCTCAAGGTCAGCGATAATGGTATTATCCCCTATCTGCGACTTATATGAAACCACCGTTCCCGCGGGCACGGCTATTCTAAGGTTCTCACCATTCCGGCCATGCTTCTTCTTCTTCCCTCCGTTCCTGCCGTCAGCCGCCCGGTAGTTTCTCCTTCTGGCCAGAATCTTAAAGCTGGTAACCGCCGCATCAGCCACCACAACCACATCCCCACCACTACCGCCATCGCCGCCGTCAGGGCCGCCAAAGGGAACATATTTTTCCCGCCGGAAGCTTACTATGCCATTGCCGCCATTTCCAGCCCTTACCACTATCCCCACCTTATCAAACATGTTAACAACCTGTAATTATAATCCCTTTCATAGGTTATATATTCAGTATAATTAATTATAGTATTATTGGCTAGCAGCTGACCAGCAAGCGAGAAAACAGGGTTAAGCCAAAGCTGATTTATCTGGACTTGCTAACAGGGGGCGGGTGGTTATCAACTGCCCTCTCGGGGTGGTCTGTTTATAGACGGTGGGAAGGGTGGTTAAAGAGTGTTGGCTTTTTGTTTAAGGGATATTCCCTGCTTAATCTGGGAGACCTTGCGCCTTAGATAGGGGTTGTTATCAATATCGCTGGCTATTTTCTGGCAGGCGTGGATGACGGTGGAGTGGTCTCTATTGCCCAGCTCCAGCCCGATCTGAGCCAGCGAGCAGTTGGTTGCCTCTTTGATGAGGTACATCGCTACCTGCCGGGCGAGGGCGGTCTCGCGGTCTCTTTTTCTGCTTTTTAGCTCGGAGAGGGTTAGCTGAAAGCTGCTGGCTACCGCCTCCAGCACCAGATTAGGGGTAACGAGGGTGCCCTTTTGCTCCTTGCTGGCAATATCCTCAATTGCCTTAGCCGCCAGCTCCGGGGTAAGCAGGACTCCCAGCAGCCGGGCATAGGCAATAGCCCGGTGCAGGCAACCCTCCAGCTCCCTTATATTATGCTGGACCTGGCGGGCGATAAACTCCAGGGCGTCTGGGGATATATTTTCCCCATCCCGCCCCGTCTTGGCTTTGAGGATAGCCAGGCGGGTGTCAAAATCGGGTGGTTTAATATCGGCGATCAGCCCCCACTCAAAGCGGGAGCATAGGCGGTCCCCGAGCTGGGGCATGGACTTGGGGGGGCAGTCGCTGGTAACGACAATCTGGCGGTTAGCGTTATGCAGTTCGTTGAAGGTATGGAAAAAGCTTTCCTCGGTCTGCTCCTTGCCGCTGATAAAGTGGATGTCATCTATCAACAGCATATCAACACTTCGGTACTTAGCGCGGAATTCCTCGTTGCTCTGCTCCCTGAGGGCATTGACAAAGTCGTTGGTAAACTGCTCGGCGCTGACGTAGAGGGCATTGACGTTGTTTAGCTGAGCCATGTTATAGATGGCGTGCAGCAGGTGGGTCTTGCCCAGCCCCACCCCGCCGAAGATAAACAGGGGGTTATAGCTGCGCCCCGGGTTTTCGACGACGCTCAGCGCCGCAGCGTAGGCTAAACGATTGCACTTGCTTACGATAAAGGAGTCAAAGGTATATTTTGAGTTGCCGCCGGGGCGGCTTACCTTCTGGGTGCTGGACACTTTATCCGGGCTTAGGTGGAAGACGACCTTAACCTTGGGATGGGTAAGGCCGATGAGCGTCTTTTCGATTAAAGAGCGCTGGTTTCGGTCCAGGTATTCAGCGATGAAGACATTGGGCACCCCGACCACAAGCTGGTTACTCTCGTAACTTAAGCCTTCGGTTTTTCCCAGCCAAGTGCGGTAGTTTGATTTGGTTACCTGGATTTGCAATTCGCCTAGGGCAGCTTCCCAGATTTCGTGGGCTGACCTCGGTTCCATAAAAAATACCTCCTCAAGAGAGACAGATTTAACGCATAGTCAAGCCGGAGGTGACAGGGGGGACTAGGGGCAAACTAGTAGAATAATAGCACGCCCCCGTTCTCTCGTGGCAAGCTTTTTGATATGGGTTTTCCACCCCCCTTCTCCCTTGCAAACTCCATCATGCTCACCTTTTTGCCCAATATCAGAGCCATAGATATGAGATTAAGGCTTGTTGGTAAAAATTTTTAATGGTAAAATCTAGCGCTGGGAGGCAGACATTGAGAGTTGTTTTTATGGGCAGTCCTGAGTTCGCCGTCCCCCCTCTTGAGGAGCTTGTTCTCAATCAGTACCAGGTGGTCGCTGTTTACACCCAGCCGGACAAGCCGGCGGGGAGGGGGCGCGGTTTGGTTTCTCCAGTGGTGAAGGTGGCAGCTAAGTCCCTGGGGCTTGAGGTGGTGCAACCGCCAAGCCTTAAGGAGGCGGGGGTGGTGGAGCAGCTTAGGCGGCTTAACCCCGATGTTATTGTTGTCGCCGCCTTCGGCCAGATTCTACCCCGCTCGGTTCTGGATATCCCCCGCCTGGGGGCGGTTAATGTCCACCCTTCACTGCTGCCCTGCTTCCGCGGTGCCTCACCGGTAGCGGCGGCGATACTGGCCGGCGATGAGTTTAGCGGGGTCAGCATTATGCTCATGGACGAGGGTATGGACACCGGTCCGGTGCTGGCCAGGGCACAGATTCCCATTTCAGCAATTGATACCACCGGCTCGCTTACCGCCAAGCTCTCCCTGGTCGGCGCCAGTCTGCTCCTTGAGGCTTTATGCCATTACCTGAGGGATGAGCTCACCCCCCAGCCCCAGAATGAGGCCGGGGCTAGCTATTCCGGCGTAATCACCAAGAATGAGGGTGAGATTGACTGGCATCTGCCGGCGGCGGATATAGGGCGCCGGGTGCGGGCTTTTTATCCCTGGCCGGGGTGCTATACTAGGTGGCGGGGGAAAAAGCTGGATATTATTGAGGCAGTACCCTTAAGCGGAGAAAAAGCCCTTAAGGTGGGGGAGGTGGTGGCGCTGTCCTCTAAGGCTGGCTTCGGCATCGGCACCGGTGACGGGATTCTAGCCGTCTCCAGGGTCCAGCTGGAGGGGAAGAAGGCTATCTCGGCGGCTGAGTTTTTGCGGGGGCAG
>CAZUHO010000066.1:0-4758 GCA_964620725.1 uncultured Dehalococcoidales bacterium | reverse complement strand
GGTTGACCGCAACTTCCCTGGTCTCCAGGGGCTCCTGGTAGTAAACACGCCTTACGGCGGCACTAACCAGAGCCTTGGCTTTCTCGGTGGCAGCGGCGTGGTCTTCGGTTATCCAGGAGCAATGCTCTCTGATATTAGCCATCTCAAAGAGATAGGGGTTTAACCCCGACTCCTGGCAGACACGACGGTAGGTTCGCTCATGCAGCGTTGGTGAGCAGGAAGCCACCACCACCCGGTTAAGTTCCAGCTCCTTGATATCCTGCCGGATAAGGTCCTGCCCCGGGTCAGAGCACATATACATATAGTGGCGAGCAATGGTCACAAAGGGTAATTTAGAGGCAAACTCGGTAACCGCTTCCACATCCACCGTACCCGCAATGTTGGTCCCACAATGGCAGATATAAACACCAATCTTTGGCTCCACTTTGCCCTCCTATGGCCAGTGTAGATTACACAAAGGGGTTAGTGCCTAAACCAAATTATATTAGCATAGGAAAATGTCGTGGTCAAGAAAAATGCCATCGTTATCTCTCTTCAGAGAAATCTGTCAGCTTATCCGCCATGTCCTTTTGCCCCATAGCCAGAGTCAGGTCGCTGCGCGTTCTTTCCAGCACCCCGCGAACCATGTCAGTAGTACGGCGCAGACCGCCGGTTATGGCATCGGGGAAGTCCATGGTAACCAGGGTATTGTAGATATCGTCCATGGCTGACAGGAGCTCCTCCCCCCGAGAGAGGTCACCCCCTCTCATACTATCCAGCAAATAGCGTCTGAGCTCACCGACGGCTTCACCCATTCCATTGAGGTAGGCAGCGCCGTCAATACCCAGTTCATCGGGGCCGGGGAGGGGTTTTCCCGTTACCAGGGCAAGGGTAATACTGGCTTCAGCAAACTCCTTCTGCGCATCACGGACAAAGCCGGTATAGCCAAGCTCGCCGTAGCCAGAGATACCAGGCTCAACCTCGGCTAAGCGGTCACGGGCTGATTTGAGCAACTTTGCTGCTTGGTCAAACTCCTGGCGATGGATAGCACGGATGGCATTGCCGCTATGACGAATTGTCTCACGGCAGAGGGGCAGCACCTTTTCCCTGGCGGCGTCCTTAGCCGAAAAGCTTTCCCTGATCTTATTGGCGATTGACTCTATGTTATCAGTCAGTCCACTCATTTCTCTTTACCAAAGGCGGCTATAATCTTTCGGGTTGCTTCTTTTATGTCCTTCGCCTTGAGGATGGCGCTAATCACCGCCACCGCATCGGCACCGGCAGCCAGAACCTCAGCCGCATTGTCCTTATTAATGCCGCCGATAGCCACCAGGGGCAGGCTTACCGCCTGCTTAATCTGGCGCAGCCCCTCTAAACCAACCACCACCGCCCCTTCTTTGGACGACATGGGGTAGATTGAGCCGACGGCAAGGTAATCAGCGCCGTCAGCTTCAGCCGCTTTTGCCTGTTCTACGGTATGCACCGAACAGCCGATAATTTTGTCAATGGCTAGTAGCCTGCGACCTACCGAGACCGGCAGGTCTTTCTGCCCGAGGTGCAAGCCGTCAGCATCGGTAGCCAGGGCTAAACCAATATAGTCATTGACGATAAAAAGCACGCCGTGCTTGGAACACAAGTCTCTCAGTCCTTGAGTTATTGACAGGCGCTCGCTTTTATCCCGGCTTTTATCGCGAAACTGGACTATCTTAGCCCCACCCCGTATTAGCTCCTCAGCGACCTCTAAATGGCGGCGGCCGCCTAGAGCATCGCTATCAACAACGGCGTAAAGCCCGCTTAACTGCCCCGCTTTATCCCGGCGCAATAGCTTAGAGAGCATCTTCTGCTCTATGGTGTAGAGGGCAAAGCGTGCTTGCTTGAATTTTTGGGGGTCTAACTGGGGGGTGGCTGGGGTTTTAGCCAGCTCCTCCAGGATTCTCAGCGATTCCTGAACCCTCCTGGCGTTAGCCACCACCATTATGGGCAGCTCCCTTTCCTTAGCCTCCCCGGGGGCTTCAGTATCAATGCCGACGTCATATTCTGAGTTCCGGGACTGAACAAGCTGCTGGTTAAACGACTGGTCGCCCCTCACTATCTCATGGCGCATGGCTTTTAGCTGCTGGGTAAGCTCGGCGTCATCAAGCATCAGGCGGGCGACATCCTCAAGAAGGTGAAGCCCTTCGCCGGCGCGGTTCAGGTTGGCGTCAATAACGCGCAGCCTCGCTCTTGACATTGCCTCTGAAGCCATGGTAACTAATTCTAGCATAGCCAGATTGAGAGAGCAAAAACTTAGTCCTCGTCCACCGCATTCTCAATCACTTCCATCCGTGTTGGCTTCCCCCTCCGGTCCAACTCCACAGCGACGACATCAATGCGCCAAGACTGGGGCAGGTTATCATGAGTTTGCTGGTAGTGAGCGGCAACCGTTCTCAACCTTTCTTTTTTAGCCGGGGTAATTGACTCCTCCGGGGTGCCAAACTCTCGGCTCCGCTTAGTCCTCACCTCAACAAAGACCAGAAAGTCTTTATGCTCAGCGACAAGGTCAACCTCGCCCTGGGGACAGCGGTAGTTAGCCTCCAGGATACGATAGCCCCGCCTCCTGAGGAAGTCCCCCGCCAGCTTCTCGCCCAGAATGCCGGTGTCCCTGCGTTTCACTTTAGTAACCTCACCGGCTTAAATGAGCGGCGATGTATGGGGCAGGGCCCAAGCCTGTATAAAGAGGCAATATGCTGCCTGGTGCCATAGCCCTTGTGTCGAGCCAGCCCGTAGCCGGGGTAGATTTCATCAAACTCCACCATTAGTTTATCCCGCGCCACCTTGGCAATGATTGAGGCGCAGGCTATGGAGAAACACAAATTGTCGCCGTTGGTTATACCCTTTTGCGGCAGCCCGACCTCGGGAAGGCGCATATAGTCAATAAGCAGAGACTCAGCCGGCGGCGAAAGCTGCTCTACGGCCACTTTCATCGCCAGGCGTGTTGCCTTGACTATCCCGTGAGTATCTACCAGGTAATGGGGAACCAAGCCGATGCCGATAGAGATGGCTATCTCATGGATATGGTGGAACAAAAGCTCTCTTCGGGCGGGGGTCAACAGCTTGCTATCCCTCACCTCACTAAACCAGGGTGCATCTACCTGACGTGGTAAGATAACGGCGGCGGCTACCACCGGGCCGGCGATAGCACCCCGCCCCACCTCGTCAATGCCGGCAATGCGCTGGTAGCCCTGTGCGGCAAGCATTTCTTCCTCAATAAAGGACGGCATCTATTATCCCCCCACCCAGGACAACATCACCCTGGTAGAATACCACCGATTGCCCCGGGGTAATCGCCGACTGGGGTTTTGTAAAGCGAACCTCAGCCCTACCATCACCGGAGCGAAGCTCAGCAGCTACCTCAGGCGCTTTATACCTGACCTTAGCCATTATGTTAACCGGTTCTTTAGTCGTTTTCCCCGATACCCAGCTTAATTCGGTAGCAACAAGCCCACTTTGCAAAAGTTGCTCTCTGGTGCCCACCACCAGCCGGTTATTACCTGCCTCCAGCCTGAGCACATATAGCTGCTGGTTTAAGACAAGTCCCAAGCCGTGCCTCTGCCCCACCGTGTACCCTGCCAAACCACCATGTCTGCCCAGGACTTTACCTGTTATGTCAACTATTTCCCCCTCTTTGAGGGGAATATGCTCCTTGATAAAAGAGCGATAGTCATTATCGGGGATAAAGCAGACGTCCTGGCTATCACTTCTGCTGGTGGCCGGCAAGCCAAGCTCGGCAGCCAGGCTCTTGACCTTTTCCTTGCTAAGCTCGCCCAGGGGAAATAGCAGGTGTTCAAGCTGGCGCTGCCTCAGAATATAGAGGAAATAGGACTGGTCCTGACTCTGGTCAGTCGCCTTGAGCAGGCGGTAGCCCTCCGCCGAGCGTTCTACGCGGGCATAATGGCCGGTAGCCAGGTATTCCGCCCCCATCTCCAGCACCTTATCAAGGAGAAGGTCGAATTTTATATGCTGGTTGCAGGCAATACAGGGGTTGGGCGTACGCCCCTGGCTATATTCACGGCAGAAGTAGTCAATAACCAGCCGCTGAAATTCAGCCTCAAGGTCAAGCTTATAGAAAGGCATATCCAGAATCTGGCAGGTATGCTCTAAATCAGAAACGGTGGACTCAAGGTTTGGGTCTGGCCACAGCTGCATATAAACGCCGAGGACATCATAGCCAGCCTGTTTTAGCCGGGCAGCGGCCAGTGATGAGTCCACCCCGCCGCTCATGGCTACGGCAACTCGCATCTGTTAGCCTCCAGTTGGAAGTGAAAGCAGTTGGCTTACCCTCTGCCAGATAATCTGGCTTATTTTCTCTTTAGGTTGAGTGGCATCAATTACCAGCCAGCGCCGCGGCTCTTCGGCGGCCATTTTAAGGTAGCCCCGCCGCACCCTCCGGTGAAAGGCTAACCTCTCCTGCTCAAAGCGGTCTTTCTCCCTACCTTTTTTGCGGGCAAGCCCGTCTTCGGCTGGCATATCAAGCAGGATGATAAGGTCAGGCTTCAGCCCCTGAGTGGCAGTATTATTAGTCGCCCTGACCATTTTTAGGTCCAGTCCCCGCCCGTAACTCTGATAGGCAGTGGTGGAGTCGGCATAGCGGTCGCTGATAACCACCTTACCGCTTTTTAGACCGGGTTTGATTACCTCGGTTACTGACTGGGCGCGGGAGGCATTAAACAATAACAGCTCAGCAAGTGGCGATATATCCGTGTCCTGCGCCCACTTCAGCCAGCGCCCGAGCTTCTTACC
>CAZUHO010000065.1:0-4844 GCA_964620725.1 uncultured Dehalococcoidales bacterium | reverse complement strand
AGAAACCACGGGGAGCCAAGATACTGGTGGTAGATGATGAAGCGGCCATTCTCACCTTCCTCCACCGCCTGCTAACTAACATGGGGCACAGCGTAGAAACAATAAACAACGCCGATACCGCCCTGGAGCGGCTCAAAACGGAAAGGTACAGCCTTATTTTGCTGGACATTAAACTGCCGGGTATGAGCGGTATCGAGCTATACCAACAAATCGAAAAAATAGCCCCGGCGCTGACACGGAGAGTCATGTTCATCACCGGTGATGTCATGGAAGGCACCACCCGCAGCTTTCTGGAAGAAGCCGGGGTACCGCACATCACCAAGCCCATAGACATAGAAGAGCTCAAAAAAATGATGAATAATGCCCTGAACCAGACACAGGTAGCGGTAAAAACCTCCGGGTAAGTAATTATATGGTTAAGAGCATAAAGGAAGAAAAAAAAGAACTGCTCCACGCCCTGGAAACCAAGGTGACGGAGGGTGTGCAAAGGCTTGTAACGTGAGACATCACTAGAATCCTTGAGTTCTAGAGGGCAGCAAGAGGTATCAGAGTGATTCCTTCCAGTTTCTAGGTATGTCTGGCCGGGTAGTATTGATGGGGTGACAGTTGCCACAGCTTTTTACCACACAATTGTCCATTATGTGTCGTGGATAACAGGAAAGGCTGGATATCTATCCACAGATATCCAGCCTTCGCTAATCTCGATTCCCACAGTATCGGCTTTAGCTCTTTCCTATCCTGAACATCTTGGTGTAGCGGATATAATATCATCCCCAGCTATCGGTATGGCTCCCTCAATCTCTACATTCTTGCCATCAACCCACACCTTGATACTGAGCGCCTCCAGCGCTAGCCTCTTATCGTCAAAGGTAAAGTCCCCGAGGTTTTGCCTTACCAGCTCACAGAATCGCTCTATACATTCCATGTTAACCTCGGTCTCTCTTACCTGTTCTATCCTGGTCTCCAGTTCACTCTTACGTTGCTCGAGTATAGCCCGCTGCTCATTAAGCCTCTTGTTCTCAGCTACAACCGTCTCTTCGGGGAATCCTTTCAGCGCCCACTGTAATAACTGCTGCTGCTCCTTATCAAGTGACTTGAGCCGCCTACTGACCTCAGCCATTTCTTCTTCCAGATGACTGGCCTCCTTTGCGTCATCCACCCTCGTTTTAAGACCAGCTAAGACGACCCCAGGCTGGGTTAATAACGCCTCAATTTGTTGCCAGACCAAGTCCTCAAGTCGATTGGCATTCCACCTGCGGTTTTTACACTTTATGGGTGAGACTATTCGGTCTTCCCCAGGGCACTGGTAGTAGAATACATAGTTCGCGCCCTCCTTTGGCTTTGTGCTCTTACCGCGATATCGCCTACCACAGTAGCGACAGAAGACATAGCCACTGAGAAGATACTGCCTCTTGGAGTTACGCCGGGATAGCCTCTTGTTCTGCCCTAGTTTGGCTTGGGCTGCTTCAAAGGTCTCCTGGCTAATAATCGCCGGCGTAGCCCCCGGTATCTCTACCCACTCCTCTACAGGTTTACGGATTAGCCTTTTCCTCTTTGGTCGGCCATTGGGGTTAGGGTTCGTCTTAGGCTCGGCATAGCTATAAGTAAAAACGTAGGTCTTACCCGTATAGGCAGGGTTGGTTAGTATCTCGTGTACCCTGCCACCGCGCCAGAACAGGCTCTTTCCTGGCGTCGCGATACCTAATGCCCTTAGCCGATAGGTTATAGCATTCACCGTCAGGCCTTCATCAACGAGCCAGCGATACATTTCCCTGACCCACTTCGCCTGGTCCTCATTGACATACCTTATCCCCTCATGTTCTCCCTTACCCATGATATAGCTATATCCATAGAGCTTGCCAGTGCCACCTATTGGTATCTTGCCCTGGCTGGCTCTCACCCTAGCCCCTCTCATGGTCCTCTCTCTTATCTTCTCTGCCTCCAGTTTGGCGGCGTAGCCCTTGATGTAGGTTATCAGCCTCCCCAAGTCAGAGCTATCTATGGTTTCGGTCACCAGAATGAGCTTAACACCTGCCTTGTCCAGCTCCTCCTGCAGGATGATAAAGTGGACAGGGTCGCGGGACAGGCGGTCTAGGGTATAGCCAATAACCCCCTGCACTTCCTTGTCCCTCACCCACTGCCTGAGCTTGGGAAGTTTAGGTCTATCAAGGGTTAAGCCAGAGTAGGTCTCCAGAATGATAAACTCCTCGGGTACATCAAAGCCAAGCTCGTGAGCCTTATTACGGCACTCCTCTTGCTGACTTTGAAGGGATGTGCCTTCCCTCTCCTGGTCTTCAGTTGATACCCGACAGTATATTGCTGCTTTCATTATTGTCCTCCTTCTTGTACCCTCAGGGTGTCTTGACATTCAATCCTCAGCTGACTGGCTCTCTTCTCTAAGAGCTACAACTAGAAAGCCTGGCCCACCGTGCACCCCAAGCGTAGTTCCCAACCTAGCAAATTTAATCCGCTCCTTGGCGAATATAGGGGCTACTTGCTCAGCCAGGGTTTGCGCTTCATCAGGCGTGGTACTATGCAGGATGGCTAGATCCTGAATATTTGAGGCGTCTTTCACAAAATCAGATAACCGCTGTATGCCTTTGGTCCGGGTGCGAACTTGACCAGCGGGCACCACTTCTCCATCTTTCAGTGTTATCATAGGTTTCATATTTAATATTGAGCCCAGAAGTGCTTTAGCCTTACCTATACGCCCACCCAGAAGCAGATATTTGAGGGTATCAAGGAGACCGAGCACACGTATATTAGGAATAGCCTGTTTTACCTCCTCCACCACCTTGTCTAAATTTTCCCCAGCCTTAGCCATAGTGGCAGCAACTATAGCTATGAAGCCTAGTCCCATCGTTATACTTTGCGAGTCAATTACCTCAATAGGACATCCTGTTTCCATCATTTCCTTAGCCATCAGTGCTGAGTTACAGGTGCCACTTAGTTTACCGGAGATATGGATGGAAACAATGCCCTCAGCGTCTGGTGACAGTTCCTTGTAGACCTCAAGAAAATCTTGCGGTCCCGGCTGAATGGTAACCGGGTGGATGGGGTCATGCTCCAGCCTGTGATAAAACTCGTCCTCGCTGATGTCCACCCGCTCACGGTAGACCTCCTCTCCAAAACGCACATATAACGGCACGACGGTAATCCCCAGCTCTTGAACTAACTGGGCAGGCAGGTCGGCAGTGCTATCGGTAACTATTTTTACTGACATAACTCTCCCCTTCACTTTGCTTTTGCTCTTGTGCCCTCAGGGTGTCGCTTCATGTTTAATCCTTCCCCTTTTCTTCAGCCAGAAACTCAGCGAACCGCAGCACCAACCTTAGAATTACTTTGCTGTTAATCCTCTTCGGATGTAGATGGAGCAATACTCAAGCGGCACCGCTACTTTTGCTTTCTGCTTCTCTTGAGCTTTTCCTGCTTAAACGCCTGCCATTTCCCAGGGTTAATTATTACCCCCTTGCCGGCCTGGATGAAGCGGCTGCCTGGCTGCCGGCCCGAGTAGTTAAAACCCCAATTAACGCCAAACCTCTTCTCGATTTCAGCCAGTAGCTTTTCTATCTCGTTCAGCAGTTGCTCCCTTGACGGCCCCTCAAGAGCAACCTTTAACCTTGCCAACTTATCCATAGCTTACCCCCTTCAGTTAAGCAAGTCCCCGCCACAAGACGGCTATCCCTCTTTTTTGGTTTCAGCCCCAACCCAATGCAAAGTCTTATCGCCACTCTTGCGATAACCCAGCGCCAAGTATTTAGCCTCGCAGGCTTTACACATCCCGTGAGTAACATCACCCCTAGCACCACCCTTGCTATACCCAAGCACCTTACCACACCAAGCACAAACCCGCTTCACAGCTCACCCCCTCTCAGTTAAGCAAGTCCCGCCACAAGACCGCCTGATACTCAACCTGGGCAGAGCTCACCTTGCTTGGTCTGATACTCAATGAAATCCTTCTGTGCCTCCGCATACAACCTTCTTAGGCCAAACGACCCAGTGCTTGCCGGCAGCGACTTGAGGGGAATGAGTGCTACAACCGTGCCTTTCCCTTGGCACTCTCGGCAGCCCCCGCCTCTGCACTTGGGGCAGAATGACCATTGTCTCACCATTATCTCTGCCATCTCTTATCTCCTTGCTTATCAAATATACGCTTTGGGGGTAGTAGGTATATCCCTACCCCTTATTACCTTTCGCCATCGTATCAGCCAATTTTGCCACCAGTTCCTTTTGCTGTGTTGGCATTTTATTCCTTTACTTAAATCTGAATATTAGCTATAATAAGACAAAGGTGGTGAGGTCACTCAGCCTCTAGCCCCTTTGCTCAAGCCGCCCGGTTTCTCCCGGGCGGCTGTTCATTTTTAAGCCTCTCTATCTTCCTGTACGGCATTATCTAAAATTGCCTGAGCTATCTTGACCCAGTTTTCATCGAAATAGCGAACATGCAGGGTAACGTCTCCACTTGTAACAGTATCAACATGTGTCGGGCTGGGGAAGATGCCCAGTTCGACACGACGGTCAAACTGGAAGCGACTGAGCCCCAGTCTCTTACGAGCTTGGGGAGCGGTAAGGTATTTGAAGGCTAGCGCTAACTTTGGCCACGGCATAACAGCATAAGCCTAGCACAAGTTGCGGGGGGGCTGTCAAGTGGCTTTTGGGACAATCTCCAAAGGAGGGGGCGATTTTTAAGGGGAGTCGGTGGGGGTCTGACCTTGCCAGGTCTTATTTCCGCCCCTTTTCTGCCGGGCAAAGCTGATCCTAAGGGGCAAAAAGAGAGCCCGAAGCTGCGGGATTAAATACCGCGATATACATCTCTGCGATGCCCAATTCGAACGACGGTGATA
>CAZUHO010000064.1:0-4855 GCA_964620725.1 uncultured Dehalococcoidales bacterium | reverse complement strand
TATGGAGGCAGGCCGATAGGGTATCGCTGGAAACGGCGGTGCCTCCCGTGTTTGGAAAGGAGAGCCCATCATGCTAGGATTAATAGCATGTAGAGCACCTCCTTGAGGTGCTTTTTAATTGTGCTGTGTAAATTTATAGAGGAGTGTTATGAAGAGAAACATAATAGTTGTCATATTAGCCGGGCTGGTAGTTATTAGTCTTTTAGCCGGTATGGTCGGTTGTCCGTCAACAGAATACCCCTTACACGACCCCTTGGTAAGGTTTAGAATTGCTACCACCACCAGCCTTTACGATACCGGCCTCTGGTATCACCTGGAGCCGATATTCGAAGAGCTGGCAAATGTGGAAATGGATATTGTCTATGCCGGCACCGGCATCGCCCTGGAATACGGCAGGAGGGGGGATGTTGATGCTATCATTGTCCATGATAGGGCTAGAGAAGACGAGTTCATTGTCGATGGTTACGGCATAAACCGCCGAAACTTTGCTTACAATTTCTTTCTGATTGCCGGGCCGGCCAGCGACCCGGCCGGTATTATGGGTTCAACAGCCGCCGAGGCGTTTGAAAAGCTATATGACGCCGGCTTAAACGACCCCGATACCGTTAAGTTCGTTTCCAGGGGCGATGATTCGGGCACCCATGCCAAGGAGAAACTTATCTGGAGCCAGGCCGGTTTTGACTACGAGGAGGTACGGAATTCAGGCCAGTGGTATGTTGAAGTCGGTAGGGGTATGGGGCCTACCCTGCTCATGGCAAACGAGATGCAGGCATACGTACTGGCGGATATATCAACCTTTCTGGCATATAACCTCAAGAGCGGTCTGGACATAGTGCCCATTGTCGATGAAGACCCGATATTCCTCAACGTCTATGCCGCCATAGCCATCAACCCGGAAGCGCATCCAGGGGCTAAAATCGATATCGCCAACCAGCTCATCAACTGGCTGATTTCCGCTGAAGTTCAGGATATAATTGGTACCTACGGGAGTGTGGAGTACGGGAGGTCGCTTTTCCTCCCCATCGCTGGCTGCGATATGCCGGGCTGTCCCCCGGTTGAGGACTATACCCTGCCCGTCCCGGAGTACACCGGTAACTAAATAGCTATATTGAGGAGTAGACATATTGACCGAGCTGTGGGAAGGACTGGTCACCGCCGTAAAGCTCATAATATCCCTTGACCCCGAGGTCATGCAGATAGCGGGGCGGTCGCTGGCAATCTCGCTGACCGCCTCCCTCCTTGCCTCCCTCGCCTGCATACCCCTGGCGAGTCTTATCCACTTCCGCAGCTTCCCGGGTAAGAGGGTTCTGGTAAATATCATTCAGACATTGTTCAGCGTCCCAACCGTGGTTGTTGGCCTCTTTGTTTTTGTCCTCTTCTCCAGCGCTGGGCCTCTAGGCGGGCTTAGTTTGATTTTCACCCCCACGGTTATGGTAATCGGGCAGGCAATTCTTATCACCCCGATACTGCTCGGTTTAACCATCTCCGCCCTCAGTGGCGTTGATAGGGCACTGGTGGACACTGCCAGAGCCCTTGGCGCCAGCGGCGGGCAAACTGCCATCATCATATTGAGAGAGGCAAGATACGCCGTTCTGGCGGCGGTGATTATGGCTTTTGGCCGAGCCATCTCCGAGGTCGGCTTGGCGATTATGGTCGGTGGCAATATCAGGGGGTTCACCCGGGTCATTACTACGGCGATTGCCCTTGAGACATCCAAGGGGGAGCTTGAGCTAGCCCTTGCCCTGGGCATAATCCTGCTCGCTATTGCCCTCATCGTGAATTTCGCCTTGAATAGGATACAGCAGAGGTAACCATGCCTTTAATAGAAACCATAGACTTGTGCCAGAAATACGATGAGCAAGATATTCTAAAGAATATCAATCTGCAGGTTGAGAGGGGCGAGGTCTTGGCTCTTATCGGCCCTACCGGCGCTGGCAAGACGACCCTTTTGCGCCTGATAGACCTTCTGGAAATGCCCACCTCGGGCAAGATATATTTTCACGGCAGGGACGCCACCAAGTCCAGCAGGGTTAGGTTCCAGATGCGGAGGAGGATGGCTTTCGTGCTGCAGAAGCCGGTGGTGTTTAACGCCACTATCTATGATAACATCGCCTGCGGTCTGAAATGGAGGGGGGTAGAGAAGAGCAGCCTCCGCCAAAAGGTCAATACTATCCTTGAGATGATTGACCTCTCCGCCTACCAGAAGAGAAACGCCAGGACACTATCCGGTGGGGAAGCGCAGAGGGTGGCTATAGCCAGGGCGGTGGTCACCGAGCCGGAGGTATTACTGCTGGATGAACCGACGGCTAACCTTGACCCGCTTTCGGTGGCAAAGATAGAAGAACTCATCACCAGCATTATTCGCCGCTATGGCACCACCATAATTATGGCAACCCACGATATGTCTCAGGGCCAGCGTCTGGCGAGCCGGATAGGCGTGCTCATAAATGGTGAAATCCTTCAGGCTGGAGAGGCAAGGGAGGTATTCGCTTCTCCCCGGAGCAGGGAGGTCGCCGAGTTTGTTGGCGTTGACAATATTATAGACGGGACAGTGGTCTCAGGCGAGGAGGGGATGGTTGCCGTGGATATTGGCGGGAATAAGATGATAGAGGCGGTTTCCCCTTACCCTGTTGGGGAGAAGGTAAGTGCCTGCGTCAGGCCGGAGAATATTACCCTTACCCTGTCGAAGACCGCCACCAGCGCCCGAAACTCCTTCCGCGGGCAAATAACTGGGGTGGTATCACTGGGTCCGCTCAGCCGTATCGAGATAGACTGCGGCTTCCGGCTGGTGGCTCTGGTTACCAAAAGGTCAGCCGAGGAACTAGCTCTAAAAAAGGGAAAACAGGTTTATACTACCTTTAAGGCTACCGCTGTCCATGTCCTTAGGAGAAATTGACAGCTTAGTTTCATCGTGTTATATTGCGGCGATGGCAGCGTAGCTCAGTGGTAGAGCAGGGGACTCATAAGCCCTTGGTCACTGGTTCAAATCCAGTCGCTGCCACCATAGATAGGGGAGGAGGCTTCTAGACCAAGGGCCCTTTGCCAGAGGCTAAAGCTAGGCAAAGCTGAAACACATAATTAAAAAGGCGGGATGCCACTTGCCCCGCTTAAGCCACTACTACAGGGAGGGTGAGAGAAACTGACGACGGTGAAAAGCCCCGAGTGACACACCCTGGCAGAAGCCCGCCTTTGCCCGGTTATTCTCTAGGTAATTTTAGCCCACTTATAGCAATTACATTTTTCAGAATCTCCGAAGTTCCTGCTTCAATTCGTTAACTATTCTCTTCATCTTTTTCTTATGCTCGGCTCCGCCTATAGTGTAGGAATGAGGAACCCATTTCATATCCTTTAGATTATTTATCATGCCGGGGAGCAAGTCATAAGGGATGGATATAAGTATCAGGCCCTCGGGGAATAGCTTCCTGGCTTTCATACCATGACCAAAACCGGTAACGGTAAAATTCAATTCGCCGCTTACGTAGGGATAAATGTAGATCCAGGCGCACCCTATAACCGGCGTTCCCCTCGCCGACCACATCCTCCCGCTGCTATAGCTTAAGGCTCTCAGTAAAATTTCGGCTTGACTCACATTAGCGGTAACAATTAATACGTCTGGCTCGAATGTTAGTTTGTCTAAAGGCGCGAAAGCGACGTAGTTAACGGTGTTCTTCTGTAGTTTGGGGATTACGTGGTAGATTCTCTGGTTGGCACGTACGTCCTTGAGGACTTCCAGCCTCGGTCCTACCTGCCCGCTCTCGAAAATTGGCTCATGCTCTATCATGCCCAATATTAGCGGTCCGACGCAGGTGAAATTTTCTTTGGTGACGTAAAAAGAGTTTCCCCCTTGTGCTTCGGGAAGCATCTCACAAAAATCTAAAATCTTATCTAGCCTCTCGATTCCATCCGGTTTATTGGGTAAGAACTTAACACCCACGGGCGGTCTGTCAAAATTAAATTTGTTAAATATGGATAAGTCCTGTTGGATTGAGCTCATCTTGACCTCACGACCATTCCTCCCCACCAATTCAAACTAGGTCAAAATTGGTAGGAATCCTAGTTTTCATTCTCTTTGCTGGAGCATCGGGAATTTTGGGGGGCTCTTAATGAGCCCCCCAAACCAAGTTATTCGTGCTTGTAGATGTGGCGACACGGGTAGGCGCCCATGTCTACAATCTTACCCCCCTGTACCTGCTGAATACGTACTTCATCAACACCCTCGGTATCGCCCGGACCATAGGTCAGCGGTAGGGTTATGCCGCCGACGTCAAGGTTCTTAATCTTGTAGAAGCCGTACTCCAGGACATCAGCCGAGGTTAGCTCATCAACAGGCACCTCTAGCATGGCGAGTCTTAGCGCCTCAACCTGGGTCATGCATTCAACTATGCCACCCGCATACATGATGTGCATGGCCCCAACCTTGTCGGGGCGATTCTGCGCCAGTAGCTCGTTGGCGAAGGTCATCCCGTTGCCGGGGTCATCCCAAGAGGCATAGCCACCAGCGACGACAAAACCGTTAGCCTCTTCACCCATAGCCGGAACGAACACCTGAAGGTGACTTGGTGTGGCACAGCCAAAGGTTATCTCGTAGTCCAGACCGGGGCCCATATCCAGGTTGTTCATTTCCTTTACCGTTGGCTGGGAACCGGGGTTAATCATGGTACCGAAGCAAGCATCAACATTGTTGTCCTTCAGCCATAGAAGCTGGGTGGTTGGTGGTGCCATAGGCACCAAAGGCACATACTGCTCGCCAACTATGTCATATCCAATGCCCTCCAGATACTCTTTCAACTCATCTGTCACAACCGACCTACCCATGGCATTATCGGCGGTGAGGAAGGCAAACCTCGGTGCCCTG
>CAZUHO010000063.1:0-4918 GCA_964620725.1 uncultured Dehalococcoidales bacterium | reverse complement strand
GCTGATTAAGAGTCAGCTGCTCTACCAATTGAGCTAGCGGCCCGATTTTGTATTGATTTCCTATTTTAGCAGTGCTTCGGGAGTCTGGCAAGTCGCACTTATGTTGGTTTTGGCTATGGTTTTTCTGTCTCTGGCTCTTGATACCCGCCTTTTGTCCTATGACTATCTTCATATAGACAGGAGTGTTTTTTTAGGCTAACATGTTGACAGAAGTGTTTAGAACTATTCTAAATATGGGTGTTATCGCTTTGGATATCCTTGTTATTGCTTTGGTGTCACCAGGGGGTGATGTAGAGTGGGTAACAAAGCAAAAATCTACCGAGTCCATTTCAGGGATGGCACATCTAAACTTGTCGCAGCTAAAAGCGGGCAAGGATTAATGGGGCTATATGCCCAGAGAGTTAGCCCGAAGAGATGGCAACAAAATAATGAACGCCCCTGAGCCCGGCGGTCAACCAAAGTTCAGAGAGCGTTCAGTCAAAGGAGTCACCCTTGACTGTTGTCAATGATAACGGGAATAGTGGATATTGTCAAGGCGGACTTAAGTAGGGTATGGCATTAAGAGTTTGTGTCGTTATTTTGTTAGTCACTTGCATAGTCACTGCTTTAGGTTGGCTTACTACCACGTGGGGTTTAGAGGCTGAAAATGAGCAATACGCCTATTCACTGGAAGAAGTTAACCGGCTGGCTGGAATAGCCAATGAGCAGGTCAAGCTGAACAATCAACAGATTGAGCAAGCTAATGCTAACATCGGGCAATTGAAGCAGGAGCTAGACGAATCCGAGAAGTCTGTTGCCTACTGGTGGTCGAGGGCAAACCCCGGCGAATTCGAGTCTCTTGACGGGCTCAAAGCTTGGCTGGCTGAGGATGATTCTAACACCACTCTTTATATCTTTGGCTCAGGTTGCATGGTAAATTATGACTGTGATGACTACGCTACGGCCTTGGTGTACAACGCCCTTCGTGATGGTTACGCCGTTTCCCTGCAGATAGAAGGCAACCATATGCTGAACAGCACCGTTATCGGCAATGAAATCTACTTCATTGAGCCCCAGACTGACGAGGTCTGGCTCTGGGGTTACCGGGACTGATAAGTTGACCGGTGCTGCTTAGCCTAGACCTCAACCTCACTCCGGGTAGCATCTAACAGAAAATATGCCACCCTGCCGCCACAGAATTCCCCGACCAAATCGGCTAGCTCCTTGGTTATTGTTTCAGCCTCGTCTTTAGACAACGGTGGCAGGCAGTCCACGTTTATGGCGATATTGCTTGTGGTTGGGGTAAGCTTGGTCTGGTCGCCCTGCCTCCAGTTCCAGCAGCGGCACATCACCTTGTTATCGTCAACGTAAATCACCTCGCCTGGGGCTGGGTATTCAATAACCTCCGAGTTAAATGGGGTAAAGGGCTCGTTGCCCTTAGCCAGGGTGAGGCAAAGCCTCCCCTCAACGCTATCCAGGTCATCACCGCCGCTGGGCACCATGTGTTTTAGGGAGAAGTAGTTAAACAGGGCTACCAGGGTGTTGATATAGGGCAGCTGGTCGCCCCTGCGGGCGCGCCTGCCTAGGGACTCAATGGAGCAGTAAAACTTATTGGGGTTCACCCCGAAAGCGGCATAAGCCTGCCGCCAGCTGGCTATTCTGGGGTGGTTCTTAATATCCAGGAGCGACTCGTCCTTGGTAGCATCCTGCTCAACCTTCTGCAAAAGCTGGAGCAGTTTTTGATTTTCACCTTGGTTATTGACCCCCCGGGCGACCACCACCCCCCGAATATAATCGGGGAACTTGGCTAATACTTCTTGAGATACTGTGTCTTTCATCTTTACTCCGTTCTGGCTGTCGCCCGAGCCAGCTCCCAGGAGTATTCATAGAGGTGTAAGCCCTTGCTTGAGGCAATCAGCTCTCCATCATTAACCCCTATCTCGCTGGCCATATACTCCTTCAGGAGCTGGATGGCGGCAAGGTTTGAGGGAAAGCCAGCCCACAGGTCCCAGGAGCGGAAATAGGCAAAAAAGTGAAGCTTCTGGTCGTGGATTCTGGTGTCTATCCCCCTTAAACACGGGGGGTCGGCGAGGTTTATTGAGTCGGCGTCACCCACCGCCATAAAAGCCTGGTTGGTGTTAAAACCGTCCTCTTTATACATCTTAATTACCTTTGGTATCTGCTTTTCCAGGTACTGGCCGTAGGTATACTGCTCACCCTTGCCCTTATGGGCGGTCATGAGGTAAGGAAGATAGTCTTCAATATACTCCATAGAGGTGGGTGGGGGGACACCCTCAGGTACGGTTGGTACCAGCGGTCTTGTTCCCGGATTTCTGACCTGAAGAACGACAAAGTCAAGCTCCTTGCGCCGCTGGCCGGCGTAGCTGCCGCGGTCAATCTTATATTCATGTCCCTCGGTAAGTGCCTGGCGCAGGCAGAGAAACCATGCCTCGGAAAGGTCTCTGGCTTGGATTACAGAAACGTTCACATTGTTCCCCTTTATAAAGCCCGGATAGCCTCGGGGCGGAGTCGGGACATATCCTTATCGGCTAGAACTTCATCTATAAGTTTAACTATCTCTGCCTTTTGCTGGGGCAGCCGCACCTTAATCGGCAGGTAGTTTGAGGCGTGATTGGCGGTAAAGAAGCAGTTGGTAAAATTGGAGTTTTCTATTATGAGCTTAAGCTCTTCCAGGGACTGAAACGGTGAGATTAGGGTGAATTTCCCCTCCTCCCATTCCTTGTGCAGGGGGGTGCCAGGGACGAGCAGTATAGTGAGAGTGCCGGCGAATTCAGGGTCAATATCGGAGAGTATTTTGGCTGTTTTTAAGGCGTGCTTCCGGCTGCCTTCGGGACCACCCAGGCCCAGTATTACGGTAACGGAGAGGGTAATCCCGCCCTGCCTTATCTTTCTCCCCGCTTCCACTATCTGGTCGTAGCTAGCCCCCTTATTAACCTTTTTTAGTAGCTCCTCGTCACCAGTCTCCACCCCCATATAGGCAATCTTAAGCCCGAGGCGGTTTAGTTCTTTGAGCTCGTCAACGCTCTTTACCAGTCCCGCCTGGGGGGTGGCGTAGGTGCCGATCCTTTCCAGGTTGGGGAACTTCTCGTTGAGATATTTAAGCACCCCGACCAGTATGTGCTGGGGGGCAATAAGGGCGTCTCCTTCCTCCAGGAATACCCGCTTCAGGCTCCAGCTATAGTTCTGAGCTACCTTATCAATATCCTGCTTGATATCCTCAAGGTGCCTTATCCTGAATTTGACCCCGGGGTAGGTGCCGCAGAAGGTGCACTTATTGTGAGAGCAGCCGATTGTTACCGGGAGCAGGAAACTATTAGCCTCGCTGGGGGGTCTTATTATCATTCGCTCTTGAAACATATAATGCTATCGTCTCCTCTTGAAAAAGGTGAAAAACCTGTCCTCATACTCCTCAAACAGACCCCAGCGGTCAAGCTCATCCTTCAGCTCGCCGGGTTCAATTTCGCCCTTGCCTGCCAGCTTAAAAAGCTCCTCAATCCTTACCCTGGCTTCAGCGGGGACACCGCTGGAATCTATATCTAGAAGTCCCTTGCTTCCCAACTGCATCAGGTTATCGGGCAAGGAGCTTCTGGTCAGCTCATAGATAAACTTGAGCAATGATACATCCCACAGTTCGTCCATCCCCTTGATGATAGAGGTCAGCGGGTTACCGCTCTTATCAATGTCAAGATTCAGCTTATCTACTACCGCCAGTAGGCTATCGGAGACGATGGTAAGCTCCTCGGGCTCATTTTTGTAGCTGTAAAACAGCCCGGGGGCATTGGCACCGTGTGTCTTAACCAGTATATCAAAGTATTTTCTGGCATCCGAGCTAAAGCCTTCAATCTGGGAAAGGTAATATGGGGTTACAATCCTCGGTCTCTCGGCGACTACCTTGCCTTCTCTAATCACTGTCTCGTTGCCGCCCTTTACCAGTTCCGAGTAGGCAGGCTCGGTGAGCAGGTAGTAGTATATATTGGTCGTGCCGAAGGTAGCCAAGTTCCGCTTGGGTGGTCTTAATATCTCAGTGCGACTGACTGCCTCTTTTATCCTCTCGTCATTAATGTCCATTGTGTTGCCTTTAAAACTTACTCATTATAGTTCAGGCTAGGGCTAACTCCTCGACAAAGGATTCTTCTTATCTTGGAGATGTTCACCGGCATAACAACCTTCACCTCACTATTTTTGCAATAGCTTTTCTCAGATTCAGGGTCAAGCGCTACATCTGTCCCTTCACCATCAATCTCAGTATAGACATGAGGGATAATAATAGGGAAGTTATGCCACTTCTTAACCGGCATTATCGCCATACAGCAAAGCAAATCGACTCCTTTCCCCAGTTCTTCTGCCTTTGCTTTTATCCTCAAAGATTTATGGATACAGTTATTACGAATTAGGGAATAAGGCTCCTTATATACTGTATCTATCAAGGATGATAATTCATCTTTCATTATAGTTCAGGCTAGGGCTAATAGCTCCTGCTTATATTCATCCAGAAGCCTTATATATTGTGCGTCCAGCTGAATCTGGAGCCGGCGCCACTCCTCCTGGAACTGGGGCTGTTTTTCCACGTCTATATTCATCCCCATGAGAGGGCTTAACTGCTGCTGCATTGCCTGTTTAACCTTGGCTTCGAACTCAGCCTTTAGACTGGCATAAGCCTGGTTTCTCTGCTGCTCGCCCTGCTCGCCGTAGTGCTTAAAGATGTTCCTCATGTTGCTGAAGATATTTTCCGCGCCTACCTTATCGTTTTTCAGGCTCTTTAAGCCATCCATCGCTTTCTTATTAGCTCTCCGGGTGGCATCGTTCTTGGGCAGGTTGATATTCCTGACCAGTATCTCGCTGGCGCCCTCCTTGACATAGCCGAGCACCTTCTTCTCGTATTTACCCAGTTCGGTTACCAGATTCAGGTTTTGCTTTA
>CAZUHO010000062.1:0-4967 GCA_964620725.1 uncultured Dehalococcoidales bacterium | reverse complement strand
GCATCTGCTATCATCAAGCCGCTATGGCAGTAGGCTATGTCTATGACCCCATCTACCTCAAGCATGACACCGGAGAGCATGTGGAAAACGCGGGCAGGCTGGAGGCAATCATCTCCCATCTTGAGGAAACAGGGCTTAAGAAACAGCTTACCTTAATTAAACCCCGACCAGCCTCGGTGGAAGAACTAGCGCTGGTGCACACCAAACAGCATATCTCGTATATCCAGGATATTGCCAAGAAGGGGGGCGGCTGGGTTGATGCCGATACCGTAATGTCGCCCCATTCCTATGAGGTTGCCCGCTATGCCGCTGGTGGTGCTATCGCCGCCGTGGAGGCGGTTATGGAGGGGAAGGTAAATAGCGCCTTTGCCCTGCTCAGACCCCCGGGGCACCACGCCACACCACACCGGGCTATGGGCTTCTGTCTATTTAACAATATAGCCATTGCCGCCGAGCATGCCCTGGCTAAATACAAGCTGGAACGCGTCCTGATCATTGACTTTGATACCCATCATGGCAACGGAACTCAGGAAATCTTCTACGACCGCCCCCAGGTAATGTACATCTCAACCCACGAGTACCCCTTATACCCGGGGACGGGCGATGTCGGGGAGACGGGAAAGGGGTCAGCCAAGGGGACTACGGTTAATATACCCCTGCCCGCCGGCTGCGGTGACAATGAATATCGGATGGTCTTTGAGCAGGTTATCGCTCCGGCAGCCAGGCGGTTTAAGCCCCAGCTTGTTCTGGTATCCGCCGGCTACGACACCCACTGGGCTGACGGTATAGCCCTGATGCAGGTCAGTGTCTCCGGGTTTGGCGAAATGGCGAGGATTATCAGCGGCTTAGCCAGCGAGCTCTGCGACGGTCGTCTGGTCTTTACCCTGGAGGGTGGCTATAATCTCCGCGCCTTAGCCGCTTCAATAAAAGCCACCTTTGACGTCCTTCTGGGTAACAGCACTAGCGATGACCCCATCGGTCAGTCGCCGCGCGGCGCCACGGCGCCAAAGATTGATAGCTTGATTACCTCAATAAAGGAAATGCATGCCCTACCCTGACGCCCGTGTGGGGCGTAAGAACCTGCCCCACTCCTTCTTATCCCAGACTATGAGCAGGGTGGGGGCAATACACAGCGAGCTATAGGTGCCGACAGCGATGCCGATAAGCAGAACCACGGCGAAGTTCTGAATTGATGCCCCAACAAACAGCAGCAGGGCTAATACCACAAACAGGGTGGTCAGGCTGGTATTCAGGGAACGGCTCAGGGTCTGCACCAGGCTGGCGTTGACCACAACCTCAAAATCAGGGCTTATGCCCTTGGTCAAATTCTCTCGTATTCTGTCAAAAACAACCACCGTGTTATTGATGCTGTAACCGATAACGGCTAAAACACCGGTGATAAACATCAGATTAATCTCCCAGCCCAACACGGCGCTGAGGATGGAGAAAATACCCAGTACCACCACCACATCATGCACCAGGGCAATAACACCGCAGGTACCGTAGTGGAAGGGGCGGGGCATGCGGCGAAATGCCCAGGTAATATAGAGGAGTATGCCCACGGCGGCAACAGCCACCGCGATAGCCGCGTTATGGGCGGTCTCCGCCGCCACCATAGGTGATACCGAGTTAAACTCCCTCTCGGTTAAGGAGCCAAATCTGGCACTCAGGGCAGTCTCCAGGGCGTCCTTGCTCTGTGCGGTTAGTTCCGGGGTGCGGATAAAGAAATCGCCCCCTCCGGTGCGCTGGATAATAACATTATCATAGCCCAGATTGGCCAATTCCTGCTCCAGTGCCTTCTGCTCTACCTCCTGCTCAAAGCCCACCGTTAACAAGGAGCCACTACTGAATTCAATCCCGGGCTGGAGGCCGAAGACCACCAGGGCAATAATGCCAACCAGGATGATTACCTCTGAGGCAAGTAAGAACAAAAACCTTTTACCGGCAATATTAAACATCATTTCCTTCCTGAGAATGGGCTGAATAGCCCTGTCTTCGGCGCCAGAGGTGTGCGCACGAACAGGCGCAGCAGGGTGCGAGTAACGACGATAGCACTAAACATGCTTACCAGCACACCGATAAGGAGCGTCACCGCGAAACCCGTTACCGGGGCGCTCTCCACGATGCTGCTGCCTAACCAGATGAGAATAATACAGACAATAATGGTAGTTACATTGCTGTCCCTGATGGCTGTCCAGGCGCGGCTGAAGCCAGTCTCGATAGCGGCGCCCAAGGCTCGCCCTGCCCTGAATTCCTCCTTCATCCGCTCAAAGATAAGCACATTGGCATCCACCGCCATACCGATAGAGAGGACAAAACCGCCGATGCCAGCCAGGGTCAGGGTGACCGGCCATAGCTTAAATATCGCCAGCACCACCGCACCGTAAAAGATGAGCGCCAGGCTGGCTAGAACCCCGGGCAGCCGATAGTAAACAATCATAAACAGCATGACCAGAATTATGCCGATAAGCCCTGCCTTAAGGCTCATATCAACGAAATCAGCACCCAGTATCGGAGAAACAGTCTGCTCATAGATAGGGGTGAGAGGGACGGGAATACGCCCGGCATTGAGTAGCTGAGATAATTCCGTAGCCTCTTTCAGGCTTAATCCCTCAATCTGACCACGGGTTGTAATCACCGACCTAACAAAGGGGGCAATAGGCTGTCCATCTTCTCCCAATAGCGGCTCGCCGCTGAGGAAGATGCCCAGCGGCTTACCGATAAGCCTCTCGGTGATTTGCTCGGATAGCTCACTCCCCTCATCGTTCCATTCAAAAATCAAAAGCACTCCACCGAAATCGTCGGTAGCTACATAGGTATTCTCCTGAAAGTAGCCGCTGTTGAGAACCTTTTCCTTGCCAGCAACGGTGCCGACTACCGGCACCCATTCTGGCTCTCCGTCTTCACCCTCTAATAGCTCCCGAAACTCAAGCAGGGTTGTCTCACCAATAAGTGCCTTGGCTTTCTCCGCCTCACTTACCCCGGGCAGTTCCACCAGTATGCGGTCTCCGCCCTGCTTCTGGATAACCGGCTCGGTTACGCCAAAAACATTAATTCGCTGCTCGATAACAGCCATGGCACCACTAATGGCTTCAGCCTCCGTGCCCGGCTCCACCTCAGACAGGTCAGCCTGATAGACCATGTGGATACCACCCTGCAAGTCCAGTCCCAGCCGCATTTCCTCTCTGTCAAACAGGGGGTAGATTAGAGCACAAACGGCAAAGGCGAAAACCATTAAAACTACTATTAGTATAATCGTGTTTGTTCTCGGCATATTTATCCTGCTTTCGTTAACAGGTGCTCACGAATATAAGATAAAGCCTCCTCTCTAGTAGTTATCTCACCGGAGGCTTGCGCTTCCTGCACCGCCTCAAGTAGTTTACCAATCTTTGGTCCTGGACTCAAGCCAAAGATATTAATCAGGTCATGCCCGCTAACCAGCCTGGGCGGAGTAGTCACCCTCTCCTGCTCAAAATGCTGGGCTAATACATATTCCACCAGCCGGCAATGCTCCTGCCACCCCACCAGGTCTAATTTCGGTCCCCTGCTGGCCAGGTGGTCAGCCAGGCTTAAAAATAGTATGTCAATCCCCGCCCCTCCGGTGTCGCGAAAGTAACGGTAGATAGCACGGTGGGTGGGAAGCCCCTCCTGACTCATCTGCCCCGGCCTGAGGTGCTCCCTGACCATAACCTCCACCAGCTTTATCTCTTTGCTGCTAAACCTCAACCTTTCCAGAATACCAGCCACCACCTCTGCCCCCAGCTTGCCATGCCCCAGAAAGCGCATCCTGCCGTCTTCAGCAATGGCTTTGGTCTGAGGCTTGGCTACATCATGAAGCAGGGCTGCCAGCTTGAGCAATAACCTCCTGGTGCTGCCACGGCTGACCTCACGGCTAAAGTGCTGGCTCAATAAATCTGACCAGGGGACAGCCGCCAATACCTTACCATCGGCATATTGCCACTCCCCCTCATGAAGGATAAAATCAACGGCAATTACCGTCTTTACGGAGTGGTCAAAAACGTCCCAGAAGTGTTCCTTGGGTTGCTTGACCCCCTTTGCCTCCGCCAGCTCGGGGATAATAGCCGTAACCAGCCCCAGCTCATCAAGATAGGGAAGGGAGCGGGGGGACTGGGGAACAGCCAGGAGGCGGAGTAACTCCTCTCTCACTCGCTCACCAGCCACATCGGCAATAAGATGGCAATTCTCCTGAATGAGAGCCTCAGTCTGCTTATCAATAGAAAAATCAAGCTCGGAGGCTAATCTCACCGCCCGCAGTAAGCGGGCGGCATCCGACTGGAAGGCCGTCTCAGAAACAGCCCGAATTACACCCTTTTTAAGGTCAGCCCAACCGTTAAAGGGGTCAATGAGATGGACATCCTTAGCTAGCTCCCCAAGGTCAACGGCTATGGCGTCTATGGTGAAGTCGCGCCGTGCCAGGTCGCCCTCTATGCTGTCCTGAAATGCGGAGAAGTCAAGCTCCCACCGGCCAGATGGCGCTTTTTCATCAGCTACAACCACCCTGCCCACCCGGTTCACCTTGTCCAGCAGGACAAAACTACCCCCAAGAGCATCGGCTACCTTTTGGGCAATTTCCACCCCGTCCCGGGCAACAGCAATATCAATATCAGCCGTATCCCTCCCCAGCAGAAGGTCACGGACAAAGCCGCCAACAAGATACGACTTTACCCCCTGCTCGGTGAGAAGGTTATCTACTGCGGCTAGTAATGATGATACTTTAGAGTCAATAGATAGCTTCATTCTTCCCCCATAATACCCCAAAGCCACACTATACTACCAGTCTGGTTACTTATCAAGGGGCAAGTTATCAAGGGGGAGTTTTTATTGGTAGAGGGGTATCCACCCAAGGTATTCTTTCCCACCCTGCCCACCCAAAAAGGTTTTACCTCTTTACAATCTCCTTGCCCCACCCCAAGGGAGGGAGAAAAAATTATGGGATAAGCCGCAGA
>CAZUHO010000061.1:0-5107 GCA_964620725.1 uncultured Dehalococcoidales bacterium | reverse complement strand
ACCGCAAGTAGACTACTTGTTTGATAGGCGGTAGGTGTAAGAGCAGTAATGTTTTTAGCTAAACCGTACTAACGGTCGAGGGCTTGGCCTGCTTCATATTTGGTATTAGTTTATAATTTTTGTCAGAATCTATAATGGGGGTTGAACCAAGTGGAGAAAAAAGAATTAACACCTCTAGAAAAAGTTGTCATGGAGAGATTTGGTGACAAACGCTTCACCAAGCAACGTCTGTTGGGTGCGCAGCTAAAGACATTGCGAGCAGCAAAGAGGTTATCAAAGTAGAGACTCCTGTAAGCTACATAGCGATGAAGAGGGGCTAACGCCCCTCTTTTTGTTTGAGGTATCTATTCCCACCCACCACCCTCGTAGGTCTGCGGCTTATCTGGCGAGTTCCCTCCCTCTTTTTAGAATATTGGTTGAGTGGTAGAATTAGGAAGGAAGGGAAAATGGCCAGCGAGATAGAAAAACCATCAATAAGCCAATTAACGGGTAGCACAGCGGTACGTCTCATTCGGGAAATCGAGATTCGTAAAAAGGGCGACAGCCCAACAATCGCAATGCTTGACTTATGGCACTCTCGGTGCAAGGAAAACCTGGGAACCCCGATTGAGGTCAGAGCAGGTAATCGAAGAGATCGTCAGTGGTTGAGCTATTTTCGCGGGGAGTTCAACACTGCTTATCCTCACATTGTTGAAGGTAAAGTTGTGCTTGTTTTGTGGTTGGAATCTCTTAAGAACGTAAAGCCAATAGTGATAACCCATGAAATTGGGCATTGGGTTTTGAGATTACAGGGCATGCGCTCATATCAGTATACACCGAGACCGCTTAGCGATATAGAAATACGTCTTAATTCATTTGCGCACCACCCACATCTTTATGAACTTCAAAGGTCTCTCGAGCATGAACCACAAGATGAAATTGATTCTCGTGCTGAGCACGACGTTTCTTTTTTTTCCAATGAGCGTGAACCGAGGGGCAGAGATGCCTGGATAGAAAATGCCCTTTTGCTTGCCGATGACATTCTGAATTGCTCCGAAATTTATAAAAAAAGATTAAAACGTGTTGTTAAAAAGAAGCACCGCAATACCGCTGAAATATTAAATAAGATACTTACAATAGCGCCTCATTACAACCCTCCGAGCCTTGAGGAAGACTATCGCTCGTTTCGAAGGCCTATTCAAAAAAGGCTAATCACCGAACTACAATTAGGAGCTGGATGGCAGGAGCTAGATGAAGTAAAGGCTCTGAAACTAAAGATAGAAGAGGCAAAACAGTCCCAGAGGCAAAGCCTATGAGGGCGGGCTGGGTGGGAAGCAAAACCTGGGGTGGGGCGGTGTTGATATTAATACCGTATGGTATTATTCTATATCAGCTATACCAGCACTATGTTTCAAGAAGACCCTTAGATAGTATTGCCAGGAGGTGAAAATGGAAAACCAAGAAAAGTTACAGTTGGTATCCCCCTGCGGCTATTGCTGCCTTAGTTGCCCCGCCTATGAAAAGAGCCTGTGCACTGACGACATTGCCATTCAAAAGGAGGCTACGAGAGCCAACCTCCCTGTTGATAAACTCCTAAAGATTTGCGGGGGCTGCCGGCCGAAGCAAGGGCGGCCGCATGGAGATATTCTATGTCAAACATATGATTGCTGCGTCAACAGAAAGGGACTAGACTTCTGTTACCAGTGTGAGGACTTTCCATGCCTGAAACTGGCGCCTATCAGTGAGAGAGCTGAGGTACGAAGGCATAACACCAAGATATACAACCTCCTCATGTTGAAGAAGCTTGGCCTGGACGAATACATCCAGAAGAGCCTGGAGATAGCGACACAATGGGCCAGGGGCAAGACGCCAATTCTAGGAGGTGATGTTCAAGTATAGCTAATTCTTCTAGATTAAAATAGGGCAGTCCAAGAGGGGTTTTAAAGGCCCCTTTCCTTTTCTCCCCCACCCCAGAGCGGCGGTGGGGCAACAGAGTTTTAGAGGTGAAACCTATGAGGGCGGGCTGGGTGGGAAGAAAAACCTGGGGGGCAGGGAATAGAGCCTATCTTAGACGGTCAGTCTGCGCCTCATCGTAACCAGCGATATGGAAAAGAATAGGGCGGTTAGGCCAACTATAAGAGCCAGCGCCCAGAGAAGGCCAATGTGAAATTCCCCGCTGGTTAGCGCCCGGCTAAGATGCACCACTGGCGTTAGCGGTACTATCCAGCTTAAAGTCTGCACTATCTCCGGGAAAGAAGAGAGGGGGAAGAACACTCCGCCGAAAAAGAACATGGGAGTGATAAACAGGGTGAAATAGTAATTAAAGCTGTAGATAGCGGGGGCAAGAGAGGTGAAGAGTATAGCAATGGAAGCAAACATTAGACCTTCCAGGAAGGCAAGCGGCGGTATGAGCAGTGCCCAGAGTGAAGGTATCAGCTGGAAAATAGCGGCAATGGCCAGGATGAGAGTGCCCGTCATCAGCGAGCGTGTCGCCCCCCAGAAGATTTCGCCGGCGATGACATCCTCAACGCTCAGCGGAGTAGCAATGATGGCGTCATAGGTCTTCTGGTACTCCATGCGGATGTAGCTACCGTAGGTACACTCAAAGCTGGCGCTGAACATAGCATAGCTGGCGATAATACCCGGGGCAATAAACTCAATGTACTTCTGCCCATCAACCAGGCCAACATATGCCCCCAGACCCAGGCCCATAGCCAGCAGGATAATAACCGGCTCGGCTATAGAACCAGGGGCTTCTGAGTGCCATAGCCTGAAGAAGACATCCCGGTTGCGCTGCCACACCCTGATAGAACGCCAGGAAAAGGGTTTCATTCCGCTAAAGACCTCCCCGTAAGCCGGAAGAAGACGTCCTCCAGGGTGGCTGGTCTCCGCCTCACTCTCTCCGGGGATTTCACAAGTCCCCGGCTCACCTGGCTGCCCTCTACCTGGAAAACATGAATCTTACCCCCCACCTCCTCAAAGCCAAGCCCACGACTTTCTAGCTCTTTGACGGTTTTATCCCTTTCCTCTGCCGTTGGCTCAATCTCCCATACCTCACTGCCAGCATACTGAGCAATGAGACCCTGGGGAGTACCAAGGCTCAGGATTTTGCCTTGATGCATTATGGCCACCCGGTCGCAAAGCACGGTCGCCTCTTCCATATTCTGGGTGCATAGAAGCTGGGTAACGCCCTGGGATTTTAGTTCAGCGAGCTTGTCCCAGACCAGATATTTGCCCTGCGGGTCGAGGCCTATTGTCGGCTCGTCAAGGACCACTATCTGGGGCAGGTTAATCAAGCCCCTGGCTATCAGCAGGCGCCGCTTCATCCCCCCTGATAGCTCCTTTATGTGGCTATTGCGCTTGTTTCCAAGCTCAAACAGGCTCAAGATTTCCATACTGCGCCGGCGTGCCTCATTCTTGGGTATGTTGAAGTATCGAGCAAAGGTCATCAGGTTCTGAAGCACAGTCAAATCGGGGTCGAGGTTATCCAACTGGGGAACTACCCCTAAGATAGCCTTCGCCTGGCGGGCATGAGTCTTCAGGTCATTGCCCAGCACCTGTATATCACCTCTGGTGGGAGGTGATACCGCGGTTATCATCCTGATGAGGGAGGTCTTCCCTGCCCCATTAGGTCCCAGCAGACCGAAGCATTCCCCCTTTTCCACCTCTAGATTTACATCATCTACCGCCAGCAGGTCTTTAAATTTCTTGGTTAAGTTACGAGTCTTAATAATAAACATAAAAAATCAGCTTGATCAGATTAAGCTCTGGCAAATTATATCAGCTTCCAGCCACGCCTCTACTTCTCAGAGACGCTCCAGGGCAAGGGATACTAAATATAGTTCTATAGCCTTGGTCGAATGTCTGCCCGGAGCATTGAACCAGTTCGGCTACACGTTGCCAGACCTGGCGCCGCGCTCCGGCTCAGGTGCCGCGTCCCCACCCCGCACCCGCCCCCAGATTGCCACCGCTCTGGCCAGGGAATCAATATCGGTCGTGGCCTCAGGGCCCTTATAAAAGCAGAGCTTCATGCAGTTATTCAATACCAGAGCTCCCACGCCCTCAATGCCGGAACGAACCGCCGCCAGCTGCATCACTATGCTCACGCAATCGCGGTCTTCGGCAATCATTTTCTGGATGCCGCGGATTTGCCCCTCCACCCTCTTCAGCCGCTTCAGCAGCGCCTCCTGAGATACCTCTACCTCTTCTTCTATAGTCATGGCACCCTCCGCAAAATCTAGTCTTGATTTACCATACCCCGTAGGGTATAATGCTTTCTGGTCAAGCACCTTTCATCAGGCTACCCAGCATATTTTACCACTAATCACAGCCGCATGTCAGGCGAATATGGGTAAAGGAGGCGGCCATGGAAGAATTCGAGCCAAAGATAATCGGCTTCTTTTGTAACTGGTGCTCCTATACCGGCGCCGACCTTGCCGGCACATCGCGGACCAAATATCCGCCCAACGTGAGGATTATAAGGCTGATGTGCTCGGGCAGAGTGGACGAACGGCTGATAGCCAAAGCCTTCACCGCCGGTGCCGATGGCGTTCTGGTCTGCGGCTGCCATCCCGGGGACTGTCACTACCAAAAAGGTAACCTGAATGCCAGAAGAAGGGTTGCCGGGTTAAAGCCTTTCCTCGAGGCCATAGGTATCGGTAGTGAGAGGCTGAGGCTGGAGTGGATTTCGGCGTCCGAGGGGCCCAAGGTAGCCGAGACGGTTAAGAGCTTTACCCAGACGATAAAGAAGCTGGGGCCAAGTCCACTCAAGAAGGAGGCTGAATGAGCATTGAGTGTCTACCCACTATATGTCCCTATTGCAGTTGCGGCTGCGGTATCAACCTGATAGTTAAGGACGGCAGGATAATCGGGCAGGAGCCCTGGAAGGAGCACCCCATAAACGAGGGGGCAAACTGCCCCAAGGGCAAAAATGCCTACCAGTTCCTCTATAGTGAAGACAGGCTGAAGACGCCGCTGGTGAGAAAAAACGGCCAGCTGCAGGAAACTTCGTGGGATGAAGCCCTTGACTTAGTCGCTTCCAAATTCAAGGAGGCTACCCCGGAGAACTTTGGGTTTATCGCCTCATGCCGGAATAGTAATGAGGATGCCTATGTAATGCAGAAGTTTA
>CAZUHO010000060.1:0-5107 GCA_964620725.1 uncultured Dehalococcoidales bacterium | reverse complement strand
GAGCAGCTGGTCAGGGAGGACAGGCTGAAGGAAGTCCCCGGGGTGGGGGAGGCAATCAGCGAGAAGATTACCGAACTGGTAACTACGGGCAAGCTTGACTACTACGAGAAGCTCAAGGCTGAGTTTCCGGAAGGAATCAGCACCCTACTCAGCGTACCCGGCGTCGGTCCCAGGACGGCGATGCTCCTTTCCACCGAACTTGACATAAAGACAGCAGATGAGCTTGAGGCGGCTATAGTCGGCGGGGAGGTGGCGAGGCTTTACCGCATGGGGGACAAGACGGCGGAGAACATCCTGCACCATATTCAGGCAATGAGGAGGAAAGACCAGCGCATCCCCATCGGTGAGGCAATACCCATAGTGGACGAGATTTTTTCCCGGCTGGGGAAGGTCAAGGGGGTTAAGAATCTGGTTCCGGCGGGAAGCCTGCGCCGCTTTAAAGAAACAGTAGGCGATATTGACCTCATGGGCACTGCCGATGACGCCACCGAGGTCATGCGTACCTTTACCAGCCTGCCCATGGTCAATGAGGTTCTGGTCAGCGGCAGCACTAAGTCTAGCGTGGTCGTCGCCGGCGGGCTTCAGGTTGACCTCAGAATCGTGGAGCACGACTCCTTCGGCTCCCTGCTCCAGTATTTCACCGGGAGCAAGCAGCACAATATTAACCTCAGGGAGAGGGCGCACCGAAAAGGCTTAAAACTATCTGAATACGGCATCACCGACATCGCCAGTGGTAAGCTGGAGAAGTTTGCCACCGAGGAAGCCTTCTATAAGCGGCAGGGGCTGGAAATAATGCCCCCCGAGATAAGGGAAGGCGGGGAGGAGATAGCGAGGGCGGAGCAGGGCACCTTGCCCAGGCTGGTTGAGCTATCCGATATAAAGGGAGACCTTCATGTCCATTCTGATTGGAGCGATGGACGAGACAGCGTTGAAGCCATGGCTAAAGCAGCTAAAGCCCTGGGCTATAACTATCTGGGAATCAGCGAACATTCCGCGGGGCGGGGCATTGCCCACGGGCTTGATGCCAAGCGTATAAGAAAGCAGATAGTTGAGATTAAAAAGCTCAACCAGAAAATGAGCGGCATTCATGTCTTCTCCGGTCTGGAGGTGGACATCCGTGCCGATGGCACCCTGGATATGCCCGACGAGATTCTTGAGGAGCTGGACGTTGTTACCGCCGCCGTGCACTCGGCGATGAACCAGAGCCAGCAGCAGATGACTAAGCGGATTATAAAGGCGCTGGAAAACCCCCACGTCGATGTGCTGGCGCACCCCACCTCCCGTCTTTTACCGGGCAGGGAGCCGGCGGCGGTGGATATGGAGGCTGTCTTCAAGGCGGCGGCGAAGACTAAGACAATACTGGAAATCAACGCCATGCCCAGCCGTCTAGACCTCAAGGACATTCATGCCTATCGGGCGAGGGAGCTTGGGGTAAAGCTAATCATTAACACCGACGCCCACTCCACCGAACACCTGGGATTTATGCGCTTCGGGGTGGGGGTAGCCAGGCGGGGGTGGTGCCTGCCGCAGGATATAATAAATACCAGACCACTGGAAGAGGTCGTGGCTTATTTAAGGAAGCAGTGAAATGCCAACGAGCCTGAAGGTAACACGCGGTAATAGTGAGGCGGTAAGACACCTGGAGCAGTCGGTTCTTAGCGGCAAGCACTGGTATATCGCCCTGCTTGAGGCTATCCGGCTCTGGACTGATAGTGAGGAGAGCTATAACGGTCGCCATTACCGCTACCTTATTGACGGTGAAGCCTTTGACTGGCTGCTTCTGGCGGAACGGCTGTGTGAGGTGGTGGATGACCTCCTGCCTGAGGAGGAAAAACTTGCCCTCCTCTTTCAGGGCAAACCGCCGCTTAGACTGACCAAGGAGAAATTCAAGGGGCTTATCGGCGGTGCCAAATACCGTCAGCATCTTAACTACTTCTACGGTATTACCGTGGAGGAGGCGCTTGTTCTGGCGGTGAAAGCGGAGGTGCGTAAAGAATTGCGCACCTCGGGCTATAATAATGAGCATAAGCTGGTTAATGAGGTCTACCAGCGAATATACGGTGCTGCCAAAGCGACATTGCTCAAGCGCTTCCGGCGGGAGAAGGGCTACCCCCAGCTTAGGTCTATCGGCTTAACCGAGCTTAAAGAGTTTACCTACTGGCTTTTTAAATATCGGCTGAATAACTGCGATAAGGCAAGGGTTGCCAGCGATACCAAGAAGGCGCTGGGGCAACTTTCGGCTAACGGTTTTTCCAGCTTCAGTTAGAGGTAGTTTAGCAACCCTGTTGACACTGGGGTTAAGTAGTTGTAGACTTGAGCAAAAGTAGGGAAATGGACTTCCTACGCCGATACCCGTGGTCGGTCGGGTGGCAAGAAAAAATCTAATCAGGAGAATTAAGGTGCGGAAATTTATAATCGCCCTCATATTATCTTTGGTTGTATCAGTGGGGTTTTGCCTACCTATCTCAGCCGAATCCATCCCCACCCTAACCTATACTCCTAGTTATTTTAAGGTTTATTTGAACGGAGTCTATGCTGGTCATTCTGAAATAGTAGACGGGGTCGTGGCTGATGATATCTCAATGGTCTGTCAAGGCTGGGGAGGTAAATATAAGGTAGATATCCAGAGCGGAACTAGTATTGAGCTTCGCCCAAAGGGAGCCAAAGCTATGAACTTCGCTATAGTCCGGGTTTATATCTCTTCGGGCGTTGTTACATTTCAGGCAAATTGCTCACTAGATGGCAAACCAGTCATTGTATATAAGCTAGTTGGAGAGGAATGGGTTAAGCTAACAGAGATCGACATCTGGTAAACTAAGCCGAAACCAGAGGGTTATTCCTCCGGTCTATGGGTGAGACCCATACCGATGAGGCTAACGTGGCTATGGATTTCAAGTAGCTTGGTCAGGCTTGAAATCTGGTAAGTTGCTCTTTCAGCTTCTCCAGCTTCTCACTTCTTACCGCCAGCTTATCCCGCTCACTGTCAACCACCACCGCCGGCGCCTTGCTGAGAAAGGCTCTGTCCTTGAGCCTGGCTTCAAGTCGAGCCACCTCGGTGTGGGTTTCTTCTATTTCCTTTTGCAGCCGTTTTCGCTCCGCCTCAAGGTCAACCATACTTGCCATGGGTATGATTACCTCGGACTCTTTGAGCACCAGCGCCACTATATTTTTACCCTTCAGGGCTTCCCGGCTGTCCAGAAAGGTAACCGGTCTTGCCCGAGCCAGGGTCTCAATCGCCGGGGAGTAGGGGGTGATGGCCGGGGTGAGCTCGCCGGCATATACCTGCGCCTTAACCCATCGGGCGCTCTCCACCTTGTATTGAGCCCGGACATTGCGGACGGAGTGTATTATATCAATGATTGACTCCATGACCCGCTCCGCCTGCGGGTCGATAGCCTTTTTATCTGCCTGGGGGTAGTCAGCGACCATTATCGACTCCGTTTCTTGCCAGTCTGAGGGCAGGCGCTGTTTGAGGTTCTGCCATAGCTCCTCGGTGACGAAGGGCATGCAGGGGTGCAGCAGGCGAAGCGATGCCTCCAGCACATGGACCAGAACGGGGAGGGGGGAGGGCGCTTCCCCGGAGCGGAGGCGAATCTTGGCGAACTCCACATACCAGTCGCAGTACTCACCCCAGAGGAAATCATGGAGCTGCCTCTGGGCTTCACCGAACTGGAAGTCCGCCATCAATCTGGTTACGGTGGCTGTGGTGCGGCTGAGCCGGCTTAGAATCCAGCGGTCTTCAACAGGGAGTTTATCTCGCTCAATTTTGAGGTCTGCCCCTTCTGGCTCAATGCTTCTGACCACAAAGCGGGTGGCGTTCCAGAGCTTGTTGGCGAAGTTTCGCCCGCCTTCAAGCCTCGGTTTTGTCAGCTTGAGGTCGTTCCCCGGCGATACGTCGGTGGTGAGGGCGAAGCGCATGGCGTCGGTGCCGTATACCTTGAGGGTATCTAGGGGATTAAGCACGTTACCCCTGAGCTTACTCATCTTCTCCCCCTTCTCATCCCGCACCAGCCCGTGAAGATAGACGGTTTCAAAGGGGATGTCGCCGGTATCCTCAAGACCCATCATAATCATTCTGGCGACCCAGAAGAATAGAATGTCGTAGCCGGTCTCCATTACCGTGGTCGGGTAGAAGTAGCGCAGCTCCTCGCTGTCACCAGGCCAGCCCAGGGTGGAGTGAGTCCACAGTGCCGAGGAGAACCAGGTATCAAGGACGTCCGGGTCCTGCTCTATATTGGACGAACCGCACTTCTGGCAGGCTTGTGGTTTTTCCACCGAAACCGTTAGCTCGTTGCAGTCCTGGCAGTACCAGACCGGTATTCTGTGTCCCCACCATAGCTGGCGGCTGATGCACCAGTCGCGGATATTCTCCAGCCAGTTAAGATAGACCTTGGTAAAGCGCTCGGGGATGATAGCAATGCGCCCGTCTTTGACGACTTTTATGGCGGCTTTGGCTAGGGGCTGAGCCTTGATGAACCACTGCCTGCTGGCGAGAGGCTCGATAATTACCTGGCAGCGGTCGCAGTGCCCCACGGAGTGGGTATAGGGCTCGATCTTCACCAGCAGCCCTTCTTTTTCTAAATCGGCTAATATCGCCTGGCGGCAGTCAAAGCGGTCAAGCCCGGCATACTTGCCGGCGTTTTCATTCATGGTGGTGTCCGGGTTCAGGATGTTCACCAGCTCCAGTCCCTGGCGCTGGGCGATTTCAAAGTCCACCGGGTCGTGGGCGGGGGTGATTTTTACCGCCCCGGTGCCGAACTCGGGGTCGACGGCGTTGTCAGCAATAATGGGTATCACCCTCTTTACGGCGGGGAGGATGACCTTCTTGCCCACCATCGCCTTGAAGCGCTTGTCTTTAGGGTTGACGGCTACCGCAGTATCGCCGAGTATGGTCTCGGGGCGGGTGGTGGCTACGGTTATAAAACCATCATTTTCAGCCAGCGGATATTTGACATAATATAGATGCCCCTGTATGTCTTTATGCTCCACCTCAAGGTCGGAGAGGGCGGTGGCGCAGCGGGGGCACCAGTTTATAATCCGCTCCCCGCGGTAGATTAAGCCCTTGTCATAGAGCCGCACGAAAGCGGTGCGCACCGCCAGGCTCGGT
>CAZUHO010000059.1:1933-5241 GCA_964620725.1 uncultured Dehalococcoidales bacterium | reverse complement strand
GAGGACAACATTGAGCTCAACTTTGACAGCATCTTCAAGAGCCGGCTAAAAGACCCTGACGACGAGGTGCGGAGCATAGCTATTGAAGGTCTGTGGGAAAGCGAGGAGACATGCCTCATCGACCCACTAATAAGTTTGCTGAAAGAGGATAGCTCGGAGAAGGTGCAGGCAGTAGCCGCCACCGCCCTGGGCAAGTTCGCCCTGTTAGCCGAGCTTAAAAAGCTCCGCCACAGCCATAAATCCAAAATAAGCAAGGCTTTGCTCACCATAATTACCACTGAAAGCAAGCCCCTGGAAGTCAAACGCCGCGCCCTGGAGGCGGCGGCACCATTAAGCCTGCCTCAGATGAAACAAGCTATCATGGAAGCCTATCAAAGTAGCAATCCCGGTTTAAAGATTAGCGCCCTTTTCGCCATGGGCAGGAGCTGCAACCGCTCCTGGCTGCCAATCCTGCTAAGGGAGCTAACCGGCAGTGATGCCGATATGCGCTATGAAGCCGCCGGGGCCTGCGGTGAGCTGGGGGAAAAAGAGGCAGTCCCCTATCTTATCGAGCTTGTCAGCGACCCCGATGTTGAGGTTCAGCTGGCGGTGGTTAAGGCGCTGGGTAAGATAGGCGCTTCTGAGGCTAAAGGCTGCCTTGAGCAGTGCCTTGATAACCCCAATGAGACAATCCAGCAGGCGGCAGAGCAAGCCCTCTACGAGCTAGAGGGTGGGGAAGAGCCGCTATCCTTCCGATTTTAAAACCAAAGAGGCAGCATGACTATTAATAACAAGGTCAGGCTCCGGGAAAAGAGACTTGACGATGCCGCCGTTGATTATGCCTGGAAAACAGACGCCGAGCTGGCTCAACTTGACGCCGCCCCGCTGCTAAGTATTGGTTTCCAGCAATACCTGGCAGACTACGCCAGGGAACTTCGCCACCCTCCCCCAAACAGAGAGCGGTTCGCTATAGAGACCCCGGATGGCAAGCACATCGGCAACTGCACATATTACGCCGTTGATAAGGCTAAGGGTGAAGCCGAGCTGGGTATCATGATTGGCAACCGCACCTACTGGGATAAGGGTTACGGTACCAGTGCCGTAAGTGCCCTTGTCCGCCATATCTTTCAACACGCCAAGCTCATCCGAATCTACTTGAAGACCCTAATCTCAAACAAAAGGGCGCAAAAGTGCTTCGCCAAATGCGGCTTCACCCCGTGTGGACGCCTGAACTACGACGGATATAACTTTGTCCTTATGGAATTACGCCGCAAGGGCCAAAACAGCAGGAAATCTTAGAGGGGCTTTGCCCTTTTATCTATTCCCACCCACCGCTCCCCCAGGGCATTCTTTCCCACCCTGCCCCCCGTTTGTCTTGCTTCCCACCCTCCCACCCACAGGAGCTCTGCTTATCGACCTTAGTGGGCGGGTGGGTGGGAAAAAGGGGATAAGCCGCAAAGCCTAATGGGAGAGTGATAAGAAGCAAGACCTAATGGGCGGGCGGGCGGGTAGAAAAACCTCTACTTAGCCGGCTGGGGTGGTGACGGGTTTTTGTATCCTTCCAGCAATACCTTGGGCACAAGGTCGATTAACTCTTCTACCGTCCACAAGCCCTCTTTTTTATCAATGCTCTTCTTTTTTACCGGCTCGGAGTAAAGGGCGATGCTGCCCCCGGTAACATCAAACGCCTGCCCGTTTATATCAGCGGCGGCATCAGTGCACAGATAGATAATAAACGGGGCTACTGTCTCCGGGGCCGGGGGGTTGGTCAACTCCTCAAAGCGTTCCTTGGTCATAAGCCCGGCTTCATATCTCTTCTTAAAACCGTCAATGACCTCCCCGCTGATGGTAAACCTGGTGGCGGCGGTGGGGGCATAGGCATTGCAGGTTACCCCATACCTGCCCACCTCCCTGGCTACAGCCCTAGTTAAGCCAACAATCCCAGCCTTAGCCGCACCATAATTACAGTGCCCCACCGTGCCCAGCCAGGCAGTAGAGGTGGTATTTATTATCCGCCCCCACCGCTGCTCCCTCATCAAGGCGGAGGCAAAGCGGATGCAATTGAATGAGCCCTTAAGGTAGGAGTCCAGACACCTGTCCCAGTCCTCCTCGGTCATATTCCACACCATACGCGGGGCGTCAGCACCGGCATTATTTATCAGAATGTCCACCCGGCCAAAGCTCTTTACCGTCGCCTGTATCAGCTTCTCGGCAACATCAAACTCGGAGATACTACCAAAGAAGGGCACCGCCTCGCCACCCATAATCTTAATCTCGCCGGCGACGGTCTCAGCGTCGCCACCGGCAGCGCCGGCACGGCGGTTATTAGTCACCACCTTAGCCCCTTCCTTCGCCATCGCTATAGCGATGGCTCTCCCAATCCCCTGCCCCGAGCCAGTAATTACCGCTACCCTATCTTTTAGCAAATCGCCCATCTCTCTAGCCCCCCTTCTTTGATGATAATTAATCCCCAGAGTCCCTAGTTGGTAGAATGACAACCGCCGTCCCCGATGCCGTCTTTTCCCCCTTGGGATTCTCCGCCCACAGGCTGCACTCCACATAGTGCCGCCCATCCTCAACATACTTCTTGGTAACCTTACCCTTGCAGGTAATAGCCTCACCGGGATAGTTCATGCCCTTGTAACTGCAACTCAACTTTCTAAGTGTGCCCCCCTCCCCTATCCAGTCGGTCACCAGCTGACCCAAGAAGGCGCCTACCAGCTGCCCGTGCACGATAACGCCCGACAAGCCGCGGCTCTGGGCAAAGTCCTTATCGTAGTGAATCGGTATGTAATCACCCACCGCCCCCGCCCACATCACCAGCTGCTTGGTGGTCGGTTCCTTGGAGAGGGGAGTGACCTCATTACCCACTTTGACATCCTGGTAATAAAGTTGCTTCATCTTAATAACCGATAACCATCTGGCGGCAGTTAGCCACCGTCTCCTGCTTCTGGTTTTTATAACTACTGTCAAAGGTCATAAACACCATATTGCCCATCTTGCCCTGGCGCTCGCGGAGGTTAGTGATTTTGAAGACAACGGTTATCACATCGCCCAGCTTTATGGGCTGATAGAACTCAAGCTCGGTGCCCCCCATGAGCACGGTACCAAAGGCGGCTAGAGACATCAGGTCGTCAACGAACTGCTCGAAGCCGATAGCCAGAACAAAGGTGGGGGGGACAGCCCCCTCCTGCCAGTGGGGATTGGGGTCGCCAACAGCCCGGGTAAAGCGGCGCACCATCTCCGACTCAATGGGATATGACCTCGGCTCCCACTCCACCCCGAGCTTACCCTTCAGCACGTCTATATCCAGCGAACCCTCAGCCATA
>CAZUHO010000059.1:0-1833 GCA_964620725.1 uncultured Dehalococcoidales bacterium | reverse complement strand
CTTGCTATAAACAGAAAACATGCTATTATAGTCATAATATCAGGAACGAGTTAGCCATGACCTCACGCAGGGTAAAACGAGCCAAGACAGATGACCTCGCCATCCAGACCTTTAACCTGACCAAGGCCTTCGATGGGCTGGTGGCGGTGGACGGTATTGAGCTAAAAATCAGAAAGGGTGAGCTCTTTGCCCTGCTCGGTCCCAACGGCGCCGGCAAGACCACCACCATCAATATACTGTGCTGCCTCTTGAAACCAAGCAAAGGCACCGCCCAGATAATGGGCTACGACATCCTCAAGCAGCCGTTTAAGATCAAGGAAATCATTGGCGTCGCCCCCCAGGAAACGGCTATCTCCGAGCACCTCAACACTAAAGAAAACATGAGTCTAATCGGCAGGATTCACGGCGTAAAATCCACGGAGCTTAAAGGCAGGTCAAAGCAGCTGCTGGAGACAATGGGGCTTGGGGGGCGGGCTAAAGACCAGGTGAGAAAGTTCTCCGGCGGTATGAAGCGAAGGCTCAATATAATGATGGCGCTCATTCATAATCCCGAGATACTGTTTCTTGATGAGCCCACCCTCGGTCTTGACCCTCAAGCCCGACGGGCAATATGGGAATATATTACCCAGTTAAAGGGGGAAAAGACGATTTTGCTCACCACCCACTATATGGACGAGGCAGACTTCCTCGCCGACCGCATAGGCGTCATGGATGAGGGTAAGATTATCGCGCTGGGCAGCAGCCAAGAACTCAAGGCAGGCATGCGGGAAAAGAACACCATGATTGTCTCCGCCCAGAACCTTACCCCCAAGGTCATAGAGGAAATGCGAAGCCGATATGCCGAGGTAAGCATAACCGGCGACACCATGCTGATTACCGACAGTAAACTCGATTTCAGGGAAATCGTTGACCGTCTGCAATCATCCGGGGCTACCGTCCGCTCCGCCCACATCAAGGAGCCGACCCTGGAGGACGTCTTCCTCAATCTAACCGGTAAAGAGCTGAGAGAATGAGAGTCTGGGAGCTGTGTAAGAGAAACCTCAGGGAGACCTATAGAGACCCGCTGGGGATGGGCTTCCTGCTGGGGTTTCCCCTGGTGTTTATGCTCCTTTTCGGGGCTATCTTCAGCGGTGATACCGTCTCCAGTCTCCCCGTGGGCGTGATAGATGAGGACAATACCCCCCTGTCGCAAGCCTTCGTCAATGAAGCCTTGGCTGAGGTACCGGCATTTGAGATTTCCACCTATGACGATGCCGATACCGCCCTCAGAGACCTCAAGTTCGGCGAGCTGGACGCCTATATCGTTATTCCGGCGGGCTTCGGTCAGCAGGTATCCCGGAGCTGGCAGGGCGAAAAAGCCGATATTACCCTCCAGATGACCTATGATGAAAGCGAGCTGATAATATCAGAGCAGCTTATTTCCATCATCAACGCTGTCGCCCGCGCCTTCGCCCGTATTGAGATACCGCTGACCATTGATGCCACCCCCATCCATATTGAAACTGAGATAACCTATGTTGACTTTATCGGTCCAGGGATAATAATCTTCGGGCTTTTGATATTGATACCAACCTCGGCGCGAACAGTGGTGCGCGACAAGGAGAAGGGGATGCTCTCCCGCCTGCTGACAACGCCGACCAGACCCGTGGACTTCATTCTGGGATACTCCCTTTACCTGGTGGTCATCGCCATCGCCCAGATAATAATCTTCATGGTTGCTGCCTGCTTGCTGGGCATGGATATCGTGGGCAACTTCTGGCTGGCATTTCTTATCTTCTTCCTCGCCGGCCTGTGCAGCATTGGCGTGGGGATGGTCGTCGCCTCGCTCTCCAA
>CAZUHO010000058.1:0-5326 GCA_964620725.1 uncultured Dehalococcoidales bacterium | reverse complement strand
TCCTCGCCGGCCTGTGCAGCATTGGCGTGGGGATGGTCGTCGCCTCGCTCTCCAAGACAGAACAGCAGGCAGAGCCCCTTTGCTGGTTGATTTCCATGCCCCTGGCGATGCTCTCCGGGTGCTGGTTCTCCATAGAGATGATGCCCCAATACCTCAGGGGTCTCGCCTACGCCTTCCCCTATGCCCACGCCATTGATGCCTCAAGGGGTATTCTGGTTCGGGGGGTGGGGATGGAGGCAGTAAGCAACGACTTTCTCTTTCTCATCGGCTGGGCAGTTATTATCTTTACCATCGGCATCATACTCTTCCAAAGAAGCATGCGAAGCTAGACGCTGATGAAAGCTATCGAATGGCTTGGCGACAGGGTAAAAGTCCTCGACCAGACCAAACTCCCCCAAAAAGAGGTCTATCTGGAGACTAGCCGCTACCAGGATATAGCCTCAGCCATCACAGGATTGAAAATAAGGGGGGCTCCCGCCATAGGGGTAGCTGGTGGCTATGGGGTCGCCCTCGGCGCCCTTAAAATCAAGGCTAAGGCCAGGGATGATTTCCTGAAAAAGCTCCGCCCCATCACCCGCGCCATCGCCACCACCCGACCCACCGCCAGAAACCTCTTTCGCGCCCTAGAACGGATGCAAAAAGCAGCCGAGTCGGCTAAAGACATAGAGCAGATTAAAACGGCGCTGGTCAACGAAGCCGTCAGGATACATGCCGAAGAAGCTGAGGCGACCAGAAGGCTGAGCCAGCTCGGCGCCGGGCTGATTGAAGATGGCTTTACCGTCCTGACTCACTGCAACACCGGAGCGCTGGCTACCGCCGGCTACGGCACCGCCCTCGGCGTAATTATAAAAGCCAGGGAGCAGGGCAAGAGGCTCAAGGTTATCGCCACCGAGACCCGCCCCCTCCTCCAGGGGGCAAGAATCACCGCCTGGGAGCTTAAAAAGGCTAAAGTCCCCTTCACCCTCATCACCGACTCCATGGCCGGTTATTTCATGAGCCGGGGGGAGGTTGACTGCGTCATCGTCGGCGCTGACAGGATTGCCTCAAACGGCGATACCGCCAATAAAATCGGCACCTATACTCTGGCGGTGCTGGCTAAGGAGAACAATATCCCCTTCTATGTCGCCGCCCCCACCACCACCTTTGATATGACGCTTGCCTCAGGTGATGAAATCCCCATTGAGGAGAGAAGCCCTGAGGAGGTAACCCGTATTCAGGGGGTAGCCATCGCCCCCGCCGGCGTTAAAGCCGCCAACCCCGCCTTTGATGTCACCCCCCACCGCTACATAACCGCCATCATTACCGAGAGTGGTATAATAAGAGAGCCGTATGGGGAGGGGACTAGAAAGTATGAGCGATGAAGGTTATACTATAGCATCTGACGGCTACTTAGCAATAGAGTTTGGCAATTGGGCCGTAGATAAACTAAGTCACCTAGAGAAGTACTGCACTACTTTTAATACCGCGACTTACAAACGATGGAAGAATAGAATCTATATTGACCTATTTTCGGGACCAGGCAAATGCATCATTAAAGGCACAAAAAAGGAATTCAGTGGTTCACCGCTTTTAGCACTAAATTGTGATATACCGTTTACCCATTATTATTTCAACGATATTAATTTTGAGTATATTGAGGCGTTGAAAAAACGTACTCAAAGCTACAGTTATGATATAGATTATATTAACCAAGATTGTAACCTAGCAGTAGATGAGATACTGCATAAAATACCTAAATACTCAATCTGCCTTGCCTATATTGATCCGTATTACCTAGAAATAAAATTCGATACAATTACAAAATTAACCACAGCGAGAGCAGTTGATTTACTTATAACATTTCAAATAGGCATGGCAAGAAGAAATATCTTCCAACCTAACCTTGAAATGAAGCAGTTTTTCCCACCAAATGTAGACTGGGAGGTTTTCCCAAATGAAATCATTAGTGGTGGCCGTATTAACGCGAGGCGTGTACTTGACGCATACGAAAGCGGCCTGATTGAAATTGGATACCCAAAGCAAAACATAAAAGACGGCGTGCTTGAAAGGACACGAGCAAATATCCCGCTCTATTATTTAATTTTTGCCAGCAAGCATAAATTAGGTGCACAATTATATTCAGGAGTGGTCGGTCGAAAAGATTCAATACATAGAAAGTTGTTTGAGCTTAATAACAGCTAAGAATAGTTAAAGGGGATATTGTGAATTTACGTACAAGCACCTATCAATTGATAAATAACAAGGAGAGCCGTTTAGTGGAACGCGTTGGCGACGGCTCAATAATTACTAGGTTTGATAAAACGCCGTTACCCACCAGGAGCGCTGATGTTATATGCCCACATTTTATTGAACTAAAGTGGGCTTATGGCTGTCCCTTCGATTGCGCTTGGTGTTACCTCAAAGGAACTTTCAGATTTCAGCCCACAAAGACAAAACCAGTATTTAAAGACCGCCAGAAAGTAGAAATGCACACCAGAAAATTCCTTGAAGAGGTAACAACTCCTGAAATCCTTAATACTGGCGAGATAGCTGATTCCCTGATGGGGGAAGGTTTAAAAGAACCCTTCTCTAAATTTATTATCCCTATATTTGAGGAACAGAATAGGCATAAAGTACTGTTCGTAACTAAGTCGGATAATGTAAAGCACCTCTTGGAGATTAACCCTCATAATCAAGCCATTATTAGTTTTAGCCTTAATGCAGATGAAGTAGCCAAAAGATGGGAAAAAGGCGCTCCCTCAGTCGATAGAAGGATTGAGGCTGGGCGAAAACTCAGCCAAGCTGGTTACGAGGTAAGAATAAGAATTGACCCCGTAGTTCCTGTCCCGGACTGGAAAGTGCAATATACAAATCTCATTAACCAAATCTTTGATAGTTTTACGCCAGAGCGAATTACCTTGGGGTCATTAAGAGGACTACAAACCACCATCAACGGAAGTAAGGATACAAGCTGGGTCGGATACCTCACGGAGAAATCCAACTGGGGTAAAAAAGTAGACTTCAAAATCCGTTACGAAACCTATGCCACCATCATTAATCTGCTAAAGGAAAATTATAGTTACAGTAATGTTGCCCTTTGCAAAGAAACGTTGGCAATGTGGGGAAGATTAGGGATGGATTATAAAACTATAAAATGTAATTGTGTATGGTAAATAGGAGGTCTAATGCCTCAAGCTAAAATCGGGGTCATCGGGGGGACGGGGCTGTATCAGATTGAGGGGCTGACCGATATTGAAGAAGTTAATATAGACACCCCCTTCGGCAAGCCCAGCGACAGCATAATCATCGGCAGGCTGGAGAAAACAGGCATCGCCTTTTTGCCCCGCCACGGGAGGGGGCACCGCCTCTCCCCCGCCGAAGTCCCCTATAGAGCCAATATCTACGCCCTGAAGTCGCTGGGGGTGGAGCACATCATCTCCGTCAACTCGGTGGGGAGTTTTAAGAAGGAATTAAAGCCCGGAGACCTGGTTATCCCCGACCAGCTCATTGACCGCACCAAGCAAAGGGAAAGCACCTTCTTCGGCGAGGGCATTGTCGCCCACATCCCCTTCGCCGAGCCCTTCTGCCCCGTCTTGAGCCGGATTTTAGTTGAGGCGGCTAATGAAACAGGGGCTCCTGTCCACCCTAAAGGCACCTATGTAGTCATGGAGGGTCCGGCATTTTCCACCAGGGCGGAGTCAAGGCTGTACCGCTCCTGGGGGGCGGATATTATCGGCATGACGATGCTGCCCGAAGCCAAGCTGGCGCGGGAGGCGGAAATCTGCTACGCCAGCATTGCCTGCGTCAGCGACTATGATAGCTGGCAGGAGAAGCTGGAGCCGGTTACGGTAGAGATGGTCCTGAATATCATGCATAAGTACATTGACACGGCGAAGAATATTATCAAGCTGGCGGTGGCAAGGATGCCGCAGAAGCGCGATTGCGACTGTGCCAGCGCCCTGAAGACGGCGCTCATCACCGACCCCAAGCTAATACCGCCGGAGCAGAAGAAAAAGCTGGAGCTGCTCATCGGCAAATACCTAAAGGGGGATAATAAATGGATTTTGGCTGCCGAATAACGGCTATCGGCAGCATGCCCCACACCGACCCCTCAAAGGCATGCTCCGAGGTCAGCCGCTACCTGAAGGACATCCCCGCCTGGCCCCAGCTACCCGGGCGTTCTCATCTGGAGAACATGTGCGTCCAGTTCAGCGAGGGCTTCCCCGGGGCGGTGTTGAGAGGGAAGAGTTTATACATTGACCGCGCCCAGGACCTGGCTAAGCCGCTGGAGGAGTTCTACACCGCCTACCTGGAAAACGATATTGATAAATACCCCATCACCAAGGACTACGCCGCCGGACTCTATAGCTTTTTAGACCTGAAAAACCTGGCGCCTATAGCGGTCAAGGGTCATGTAACCGGACCTATCACCTGGGGGCTGACCGTCACCGATAGTGAAAAGCGAGCCATAATCTACGATGATACCCTGGGTGATGTGGTGGCAAAATTGCTCCGCCTGAAGGCAAGCTGGCAGGAGAAAGAGCTAAGCAAAATCTCAAAGAACACCATCATCTTTGTTGACGAGCCCTATATGGCTACCTTCGGCTCGGTCTCGATGAACCTTTCCCGGGAGAGGGTGGTCAACCTGCTGGAAGGGGTCTTTGGCGGCATCAGCGGTCTCAAGGGAGTCCACTGCTGCGGCAACACCGACTGGTCAGTTTTACTAGAAACCAGTTTTGATATTCTGAGCTTTGATGCCTACAACTATGCCCAGTCGCTGAGCCTCTATCCTGCGGAAATCAAGGGGTTCCTGGATAAAGGTGGGGTCGTTGCCTGGGGGATTGTCCCCAACGACGAACCATCCATAAAGAAAGAGACGGTAGCCAGCCTCAAAGACCGCCTTGAGGCAGCAATGGCGCCCTTCACCGGAAACGGCGTCCCCTTTAAGCAACTGATAGAACAGGGGCTGCTTACCCCCAGCTGCGGGCTGGCATCGATAAGTGAGGAAGCGGCGGGCAGGGCTCTGGAGCTGCTGGCTGAGCTATCGGCAAATATAAGAAAGCGGTATATATAATGGAATGCCAGATTGAATTAAACAAAGCCAAGTGCAACTGCACCTACGAGCCGTGCTCAAGAAAAGGCAAGTGCTGTGAGTGCATCTCGTACCACCTTGAGCGCGATGAGCTCCCTGCCTGTGTCTTTCCCCCTGAGGTTGAGAAAACCTACGACCGCTCCTTTGCCCGCTTTGCCCAGCTCTTCGCAGGTAATGGTGGCAGGAGATGAACAAGGCAAGACGAGTAGCCATCCTAAAGCACCGGCGCAAGAAAAAGAAGCTGGAGCTAAGAAG
>CAZUHO010000057.1:0-5410 GCA_964620725.1 uncultured Dehalococcoidales bacterium | reverse complement strand
TAGGGTATGAGAAAATCATCACTAACCAGACGCCTTAGGATACAATTCATCGTTTTGTTGACACGAAGAAATAGATTCAGGGGTACGGAGAGACCGGAAGTTACTATTTTCCGTGACCGTCAGGGACTGTAAAGATGTTTCCGTGTCCCGTCCATGTCTCCGTGTCCACTGAAGCTATTTTCCTTGTCCCTTACCGTGTCTCAGAGACAGGGATAGAGACAAGGAGTGGACACGGAAAAGACAGGGGGTGGGACACGAGAAGGACAGGGAAACTAACGCGGCAAACCGTTTGGTAATCCATATAGCAAATAAAAAACATTATGGACTGCACCCCTATAATTGGACAGGTAGGGGTATTGACTGTAGAAAGGCTGGCAGCATATAATGCAGTCAGAAAGGAGGCAAGCGGCCTCCGCCTTTTAACAAGAGTGCTTTACACGCAGGGGGTCAGAGGTTCAAGTCCTCTACCGCCCACCATATAGGATTATAGCCCCCCTTGCTCTTTATATAGCTTGACTATCTCAGCGTAGCTTTTAGAAGCATCCTCCACCCAGAATGACTGATCCGGCGAGACCTTCCCCTTTATTTTTGCCGGAACGCCGACAACAAACGAGTTGTCCGGAATCTTCATCCCCTCGCTGACCAGGCAGCTAGCTCCGATGATGCAGTAGTTGCCAATTTCAGCATCGTGGAGGATGGTGGCGTTCATGCCGATGAGAACATTATTGCCAATCTTATGGCCGTTGACCACCGCCCCGTGACCAATATGCACCTCATCCCCGATGGTCATATCCTCCATATCAGGGTGGGGCGAACCAGCATGGATAACGCAGTTATCTTCTAGGGCGGTGTTTCTGCCGATGGTTATCTTGCCAAAGTCGCCACGAATCACCGCCCCCGGCCAGACACTGGAATTCTCCCCAATTTCAACATCGCCAACAATACACGCCGCCTCACTGACGAGGGCTGATTTGGCTATCTTGGGCGTCTTGCCGTTAAATGCCTTAATCATTCTTACCTCCTAGCTTTCTTATCCGGCAGAGCAGGGCTTTAAGCTCGGGGTAGCCGGTAACGGGGTCATGGGGCTCAAGCTCGGTGAGCAGGTTGGCGTTAGCCTCCGCCCAGCCGTGGGGGATACTGACGATACCGGGCAACAGGTCTTGGGTCGTCCTGACCCTCATTTTTATCTCTCCCCCTTTTGTTTCTATAGCCGCCATATCGCCGTCAGCAACGCCATATTCTTGGGCGGTATCGGGGTGGACCTCAGCCAGCGGTTCCGGGGCAGTGCGCTTGAGCGCCGGCACATGCCTTAATTTGGTATGGGTGTACGCCGGGATGCGGGCACCAGTGGTCAGGATTAAAGGATACTTTTCCGCCAGCTCGGGGTTGCTCACCGGGCTCTGGCTGGGCTCAATGTGGACGGGCAGGGGGTCATAGCCATTCTCAGCCATAGTCTGCGAGTAAATCTCAATCTTCTGGGACGGCGTCCTGAACTCGCCCTTTTGCCCCATATCATACTTCTTTTGGGCAAAGAAGACGCCTTCGGGATTTTCCTCACTTAGCTGCTTGATGGTCAGCCCGGTGGGCTTCAGCCAGTGTTCCACCACCTCCTCATCGGTCTGCCAGGGGAAGAGCTCCTCGTAGCCCATCCTCCTCCCCAGCTGGCACCAGAACTTCCAGTCAGGCAGGCTTTCCCCCAGCGGCTCTATCACCCTTTTACGAAGCAGGATATAGGGCAGACCGCTGGTCATACTATAAACATAGCCAATGCCAGTCCGTTCCATAAATGAGCAGGCGGGGAGGACAATATCCGCCAGCTTAGCGGTCTCGGTCATAAAAAGGTCCATTACCACCAGAAGCTCCGGCTTTTCCAGGACTTTTTTAACCTTGTTGGAGTCGGGCAGTGTGAGGGCGGGATTTCCAGCGCTAATAATCAGGGCTTTAATGGGGTACGGCTTCTCATCAAGGATGGCGTCCGGCAGGTACAGCGCCTGACCGTAGGGGGAGCGGTGACCCCAGAGGCTATGAAAGAGGGGGTGCTCGGCGGCGCCGATGGGGTCTTCCTCAACCTTGATGCTGAGGCTGCCCAGGCGGGGGAAGGGGACACCAGCCCAGCCCCCGGGGACATCGATATTTCCGGTAACTATCTGCAAAATAGCCAGGGCGCGGTGGGTCTGGAGACCATTTATATGCTGGTCCAGGGCGCAGGTGCCGGCAACGATGGAGGCTGAGTCGGCGGCGGCGAATATACGGGCAATCCTCTTTATTTCATCGGCGGGAACGCCGGTTATCTCCTCCACCTTCGGCGGCGGGTACTGCTTAACGTGCTCCGCCAGCTTGTCAAAGCCGACGGTATTTTTGCCGATGAATTCCTTATCATAGAGGTCTTCAGCAATGATTACATTCAGCATCCCCAGAGCCAGGGCACAATCGGTCCCCGGTCTTATGGGGATATAGCTCCCCCTCTTTGCCAGCGAGGTGCGCTTGGGGTTAATGACAATCAGCTCAAGCCCCTTGTCCAGCGCCTTATAGAGCTTAGCCGCCAGAGGCAGCCTTGAGTTATCCGGGTTATGACCCCAGAGGATAACGCACCCCGCCTTCTCCGGCTCCTCGAGGAGGAAGGTGCCGAAGGTCAGCCGGTGAGCCAGAATGCGGGAAACATAGCAGATACTATCCATTGAGACGAGGTTAGGGGTGCCGTAGGCACCGCCGAAACGGCGGGCAAAGGTAGATATCTCGTTATTCTCCACCCCCACCGAGCCGCAAAAGATAGCCAGGGCGTGGGCGCCGTATTCATCCTTAATCCGCTGAAGCTTCTGGGCTATTTCATCCAGAGCCTCATCCCAGGAGATTCTCTGCCAACCCCCCTTCGCCTTTTTCATGGGGTATTTGAGCCTGTCCGGGGAATAGACATAGTCCACTAGATGCCTGCCCTTGGGGCACAACACCCCCCGGTTCATGGGGTGTTCTGCCATACCCTCCACCCTTACCAGCCTGCCATCCTCAACGTAGGCGTTTATGCCGCAGCCCCAGATACAGAGTATGCAGTCAGTCTTGATTAGCTCCAAGGATAGACCTCACCAAATTCAATATTAGATAAAATTCCCCTTGTCTAACTTTTGCTTAAGATAACCGATAAACTCATCCGCCTTCTTCTTGGGCGGTTTAGTCGCCAGGCTGACGCCGACAAAGAGAATAGCACAGACGATAAATCCCCACGTCCCCGGCCACCAGCCTAAAGGCTTCCAGCCCGTTAGCTGGAAGAGCAAGACCACGATGGCGCCGACGATACAGCTGACGATGGCACCGGGCGCTGTCGCCCGCTTCCAGAAAAAGGCACCGAATATAGCCGGCACCGCCATCAGAAGACCGGCTGAAGCCGCTGAGGAAAGGGGGGCAATCATAAAGGACAGACCAGTTTTGCCCGCCGCCCACCAGGCAAAGACGAAGGCAATTATAGCCATAATGGGGATGACCCACTGCCCAATCTTAAGCTCCCTCTTTTCCGAAACCCTGGGGTTGATAAGCCCCTTGTGGATATCGCGCGCCCACACCGAAGACAGGGTGAGCAGAATAGAATCAATGGTGGAAATGGCGGCGGCGGTGATGCCAATCATGACGATTACAGCCAGACCCATCGGTATTATGGGCAGGGCGAGGAGGGTGGGCGTCGCCAGGTCTGCGTTCTCCAGTCCCGGCACCAGCAAGGTGGCGCCAAAACCCCATAATACCGATATCAGGGTATAGATGAAGCCGAAGATGAGAAAACCGCCCAGCATCTGCTTCATAGCCGTGACCGATTTGGGAATAAAGAGCCTTTGGCTTACCTGAGGATTTGATATCAAGAAGAAGAGCCAGGGGAGGGCAAGACCGATAAACATGTTGATATTCCACACCCCCCCAGCGGTGGGCACGGTTAAAAGCCCCGGCGTGGCTGACTCCAGCCTGCTGAAAAAGGAGCCGAAGCCACCCAGCGCCACCACCACAACCCCCAGCACCGCCGCCGAGGTGACAATCATAACCAGCGCCTGAAAGGCATCAGTCCAGGCAACGGAGCGCATACCGGCAATGTTTGACCAGGCAATGGCGCAGAGGACGGCGATTATAATTCCGGCTACCACCGGTATTGCCCCCTGACTGATGCCGTTCATCAAATAGCCAACGCCCATGAGCTGGACCGCCCCATAAGGAACTAAAAAGACCAGAGCCAGTATGGCGGCGGTAGCCCCCACCCATTTGCTCTGGTAGCGGTCGCTCAAAAGCTCCATGGGCGAGACATAGCCGTATTTTTTGCCCACCAGCCAGAAACGAGGCAGGAAGAAGACCATCATAAACATGCCGCAGAGATAGGTCAGCTCAAAACCCAGGGCACCGACCCCGCCCAGATAGGTTAAACCAGCCAGCCCAATCATCATAAAGGCGCTATAAGTAGTGGCGCTGTAGGTCAGAGCCGAGACAAAGCCGCCGACCTTGCGGTTGGCCAGGAAAAACTCGCTCATCCCCCTTCCCAACCCCCGCCTCGCCATCAGGGCAATGGCTAACCCCGCCGCGATATAGACGGCAATGCCAAACCATACCCAGAAGGTGATGCTCATCGCCTCGCCTCCTTCCATCTAAGGAAGATGACGAAGGCGCTGATAATAGCCAAAACCACCCATATCGTCCAGAAGAGGAAGGCGCCGCTCATCTTTTCCACATGGGTGAGAGCAAACCAGGGGATGGCGATATCCAGCGCCAGTAGAAACCCGAACCAGGCCCACGCCCATCCCGTCTTAGTCATTTTGCACCTCCACCATGGAAATATGCTTTACTTGGAAATATTCCTTACCTTATACTCCTTGAAGGATATTGTGTCAAGGAGGAAATGATGTCTGATGTTATAGCCAGGGTGATATCCCAGAAGGGGACTTGCGCTGTCGGGCATAAGGTCGGCGATGAGTTTGTCATCGGGGAAAAGGCTCCTCCAAATTTGTGCTCATGGGCATTTTACTCACTGTTTCCTTTTGCTACCGTGCTGCAGTTTGGCGGCTCATTCCCCTGGGAGAAAGACCCGGACAAGGCCACTGTCGCCTGCCCCGACCCGGGAAATCCGGTGGTGTTTGAATTAAGGCGCACCCCGCCTTAGTCAAAGAAGCGGCTCAGGCTATCCTCTATCTCTGCCGCGCTCTGGAAGGGGCCAACCTTCACCTCTTGAATTATGCCGTAGCTATCAATGAAGAAGGTAGTGGGGATGTACAGGATATCATATTGCCCGGCAAGCGCCCCTGTACTGTCAAGCACTACCGGAAAGGAAAACCCCTGGCTCTGCATAAACCCCCCTACCTCTGAAGGACTCTCGCCAATATTGATCGCCATTAGTACCAGCCCCGTTCCCTGCCACCCCTCATAAATTTGCTGCAAAAAGGGCATC
>CAZUHO010000056.1:0-5441 GCA_964620725.1 uncultured Dehalococcoidales bacterium | reverse complement strand
TAATAACCGTCTTCCCTGTGGAGCGGTCGCCGATGATGAGCTCTCTCTGCCCCCGACCGATGGGGATTATGCTATCTATAGCCTTGATACCGGTCTGTACCGGGGTATCCACCGGGCTACGCAGGGTAACATTAGGCGCCACCCGCTCTATGGGTCGGGTCTTTTTCGTCTTTAGTGCGCCCTTGCCATCCAGGGGACTACCCAAGGGGTCAACCACCCGGCCAATAAGGGCGTCACCTACCAGCACCTCGGCAATACGACCGGTGCAGCGAACCTCATCCCCTTCTTTAAGTACGGTATAATCGCCGAGGATAACGGCGGCAACGCTGTCTTCTTCCAGATTCAGGGCAATCCCCATAATATCGTTAGGGAACTGGAGTAGCTCGTTATACTTGGCTGCCGCCAGACCATGAATGCGGGCAATACCATCGCCAATCTCAATCACGGTGCCAACATCCACCATAGTCAGCGTGGTACCAAACTGCTCAATCTGCTGTTTGATAACCGAAGCAATATCCTGCCCTCTGGTTGTCACTTGAGCCACCTCCTTAAGCTATTCATCTTACCTCCCCGCTAGCCAGCGCCTTCTTCAGCGCCATCAGCTTACTGCGGGTACTACCGTCCAGAAGCTTGCCCCCAACGCGGGCAACAACCCCACCGAGCACGCTGGGGTCTACCTTTGGCTTGACCACCACCTTCTTGCCCACCACTGCCCCGAGCCGCTCCTCTAATTTTCGCCTGTCCTTATCATCAAGGGGAATAGCGGTAGTAACCTCAGCCCGCTCTATACCACGGTAGCTATCCAAGAGACGCTGATACTCATCAGCGATATCAGCCACCATGCCCAATCTACCCTTGGTCACCAGTAAATAGACCAGATTTAGCGCCAGAGGGTTTACATCACCCAGCGCCTTAGATAATAGCTTAGCCTTATCCTCAAAACGAACCTTAGGGTTCTCCAGCAAGGCAATAAACTGGGCATCATCACCCACAGTGGCAATCTTCCTCAGGTCAGACTGCCACCTGTCCAACTCGTTTTTCTCCCGGGCAATACTAAACACCGCCTGGGAATAGCGCCGAGCGTAAGTCCTTTTTGCCATTCTCTCTAGCCCTTCTTCAGGGTTGTGCTCTCATCAAGCACCTTCTCAATAATCTCACGGTGGGCTTTCTTATCCAAAGTGCGGTCAATTACCTTCCCCGCCGCCTTTATGGTTATGTCGGCAAACTCCTGGCGCAGGTCGTCAATAGCCTCGTCCCGCTCCCGCTGAATCTCAGCCCGTGCCCGGGTGATAAGGGTTTCAGCCTCCTCCCTGGCTTGCTGCTGAGCCTCCTTTTTAACCTCTTCCCCGGTGCGCACGGCGCGGGCGATTGCCTCCTGACCTTCCTTGGCGGCAGAATCAATCCGCTTTTCAGCTTCCCCCTCAGCCCGCTCCGCCTGCTGCTTGATATACTCGGTCTGCTCCATGCTTTCCTTAATCTTTCTGGAGCGCTCATCAAGCATCCTCATAATCGGCTTATAAGCCACCAGATACAAAAGGCCAAAGAGGATAATAAAATTTATAATCTGTGCCAGTAAAACCGGCATATTTATGCCCAGACTTGCCAGACCTCCCATTTTTACCCCCTAGAATTATTAAGTATTTACTACCGAGCCTTCAGCCTAAAAGCACCGCCAGCAGAACCATACCAGCAATGAACGTTGCTCCTAGAACGGCGGCAGCAATAATAATACCTATAGACAAAGGTATACCATTATCTCCCATAATAACCTCCTTATTAACCCTACTATACAATCATAGCCAGGATAATGGCTACAATCAGGACGTAAATGCCGATGGCTTCAGCAAAAGCAGTAACCAGAATCATATTGGTCATTATCGGGCCGCTGGCCTCCGGGTTGCGAGCTAGTCCCTGCAGGGCGGAAAAGCCGATAAGCCCGATAGCCAGTGCTGGTCCCAACATCCCCAGCCCAACCGCCAGCCCTACCGCTAACATCTTCATTACTTCTGGGTCCATTTTTATCCCCCTTTCTTAACTATGTTGAGCTGCCTCAGCCCCATGAGGAGCAACGGCAACGGTAAGGAACACCAGGGTTAAGCCGCCAAAGATAAGCGCCTGAACAAAGCCAACCAATAGCTCAAGCCCGTAAAAGGGCAGGGCAAATATCCACGGGATAAGGAACATGGCAATCAGCAGCAGTATCTCGCCGGCGGTCATATTGCCAAAAAGACGGAAGGTAAAGCTGACGATACGCACCATCTCGCTCAGCGCCTCCAGAAAACCAACAAAGATATTAATCGCCCCCGTGATTAGCCCGCTCAACCCAGCCTTAACCTTACCCCTAAATATCTGACCCACACTCCTAAAGAAAGGCCCCACATTGATAAACTTTCCCAGATAACGGATGCCCCCGCCGTGCCTCAGACCGTAGAACTCAACAAAGATAAAGGACATCAGAGCCAGCGCCAGGGGCATATTGATATCGGTATTGGCACCCCGCAGCAAATGCACCTCACCCTCTGCGGTATGCACCACAATAGAACCGAAGCCGGGAATCAAGCTCAGCCAGGCATTAAAGGCAACAAAGAGAAAGATAGTAGTCACCACCGGGAAGAAGCGGCGCCCGTTCTCCTCGCCGGCAACACTCTGGCAAAAGTTATATAGCCAGCCGAGGAAAGCCTCAAACAGGCTTTGCAATCGGGCAGGGATGAGCTTCATGCGGCGGCTAATAGCATAGGAAAACCCGACGAGGAAGATAATGGTAACCCAGGCACCGATAACGCTATTAGTGACGGGAAGGCCAAAGACATGGAAGACCACCTCGGGGGGAAGCTTGGGGTCGGGTTGGGGGGGAGCCAGCCAGCTGGGTAGCTCCAGACCAAGCACGCTGCTGCCCAGGGGACCGGCGGCAAAACCGATGGCAAAGAGGACAAGAAAGACAAGCAGAACGCCGACTATTATGGGAAAGGAACAACCCAGACAGCCCTTCTTTTGTGGCTTTTCAGGCACTAGCTATTCTCCTTGTCTTGTTTACTCCGCATCAGAGGTAGAAGCATCTGATAAACGCCGTAGAAGGCAACAACTATGCCTAATAGTAAACCGACAATAACTAAAATGGGCTCGGTATTAAACTTGCTATCAGCCCAGAGACCGGCGAATACACCCAAAGCGATGGAACCACCGATGAAAAAGCCAACACCAGTTAGCCTTAACGCCGCAATAAACTTGCCCACGCCGTGAGCAGCATATCAAATCCAGCCCCTTTGGTCAAGCTCCCCATCAGCCCTTCTGGCTAATAAAGAGCCCTAGACCTTTTCATTCTAGGGCGCTTTATTATCAAGCTAAAGTACCGCTCAAGACTTACGCTTATCAAAGTCGTCCAGGTCAAGGGTGTTAATAAAGTCGTAGAAAGCGGACATCTTCTTCATCTCGTCTTCACTCACCGGCTCACCCGCCTCGGCTTCCTTCTGGGAGAGGGGCTTGCCCGTCTCCTTGTCCAGAAAGATGCCAGCTTTCTCCAATACCCCCTCCTCGGCATAGATAGGCACGCCCACCCTTACCGCCAGCGCCAGGGCATCGCTGGGACGAGAGTCAACCTCCATCTGCTTCCCATCTACATTAAGGATAATCTTGGCATAAAAGGTATCGTTCTTGAGGTCGTTGACGATAATAGAGTTGATGGTAGCCCCCAGGGAATCAATGACCGAGCGCAGCAGGTCGTGAGTTAGCGGTCTGGGCACATTAACATCCTGGAGTTTCACCGCTATGGCATCGGCTTCGGCGGGACCAATCCAGATAGGCAGATAGCGGTCTGCCTCCTTCTCCTTCAAAATCACCACCCGCTGATAGTTCATCAAGCTGACCCTGATACTATCAATAATCATCTCTATCATGTCATTCCTCCGTTAATGCCAGCAATCAGATTTTACCCCACATCACCCCCACTGTCAATAAAGAGATGCTATCTGCTCGCAGCCCAATTTTAGGCTAACGGGATTAATCACCCATAAAACTGGCGTTAACATTTCATTAAAGCCACCTCAGAGGCTTGTTACCCACCCTCCCACCCATTAGGTCTTGCTTCTTATCACTCTCCTACCCACCCCAGAGGGCGGGAGGGAGAGAAAATTACGGGATAAGCCACAGACGCCCTATAGGGCGGGTGGGTGGGAAGAAAGAGCTAATTTTTTAAAGGGGGGGTGGGGTGCTAGACAACCTCGGTGTTTAGGTGGAAAAGCCCCGTTATGGTATAATAAACTGTTAAAAAAGGCTTGCCCCTTATCCCACGGGGAAATCACACGGAGGTACAGCTATGACTCAGGGTAAAAAGGCGATTGTCTGGTTTAATGAGGTCACCAAAGAGGATATAGCCATCGTCGGTGGCAAAGGGGCAAACCTCGGTGAGATGACCAACGCCAACATCCCCGTCCCCTCCGGCTTCATTATAACCGCAGACGCCTACTTTGACTTCGTTAAAAAGTCAAAGCTCACGGACAAAATTCGCCAGCTATTAAAACCATTAGACCCAGGCGATAGCAAACAGCTTCTAAAAACTGCTGCCCAGGTTAAAAAGTTAGTCCTGGACACCCCCATGCCCGCGGAACTAGCCCGGGAGATTGAGCAAGCCTACATTAAAATGGGCAAGGGTCCGGTGGCGGTACGCTCCTCAGCTACTGCCGAAGACCTGCCCGAAGCCTCCTTTGCCGGCCAGCAACGCACCCTCCTCAATATGGAGGGGGAAAAGAGGGTGGTGACTGCCGTACGGGAGTGCTGGGCATCCCTCTTTGAACCACGCGCCATCTTCTATCGGCAGCAGCACGGTTTTGACCACTTCAAGGTCGGCATCGCCGTCCCCGTCCAGAAAATGATCCAGTCCCAAGCCTCAGGGGTAATGTTTACCATAGAACCGGTAACCAGCGATAGCAGCAAGATTGTCATTGAGGCTGTCTATGGGCTTGGTGAGGCTATCGTCTCCGGAGAGGTAACCCCTGACCTTTATGTCGTTGATAAAGACAGTTTAAAAATCATTAACACGAAAATAGTTAACCAGGAGTCGCAGCTGGTCAAAAATCCAACCGCCGGTGCCGAGGAGACTAATATGTGGGCACCACTCCCCGCCTCAACTCAATCCAAACAGAAGCTTACCGACAGTGAAATACTTAAGATAGCCTGGCTGGGGAAACAGATAGAAGACCACTACCGTTTCCCCCAGGATATTGAATGGGCAAAGGAAGATAGCGAAATCTATATCCTCCAGACCCGACCGGTAACCACCATCAAGGAGGGGGCTGGGGCTGAACTTGAAATCCCCATTCCGGCGCTACTCACCGGGGCACCTGCCAGCCCCGGTTTAGCCTCAGGACCGGTGAAAATAGTCCCTGAAGCATCGCAGATAGACAAGGTGAAAACAGGCGATATCCTGGTTGCCGAAATGACCACCC
>CAZUHO010000055.1:0-5453 GCA_964620725.1 uncultured Dehalococcoidales bacterium | reverse complement strand
AAGGTGTGGGCGGAGAAGGCCATAGTTGAGAAACCCTCGGAGACGCGCACCGAAATATCACTGGCTGAGGCAACAAAGATTAATCCTGAAGCCCAGCTTGGTGAGGTTGTCATGGTGGAGGCGACGCCGCGCAACGCCGGACGAATTGCGGCGCAAACGGCAAAGCAGGTTATTCTTCAGCGCCTTCATGAGGCGGAGCACAGCGCCATATTTGAGGAGTATTCCAGCAAGGAAGGCGATATTGTCACCGGCTTGGTGCAGCGCATTGAACCGAGGCAGATATATATTGATTTAGGCAGGACGGAGGCAATACTCCCCGCTGTTGAGCAGTTGCGCACGGAGAGGTATCGGGTGGGGCAGAGGCTCAAGCTTTATCTTCTGGAGGTGGCGCAGACGGGCAGGGGACCCCAGGTGGTGGTTTCACGCTCTCACCCCGATTTGCTGCGCCGGCTTTTTGAGCTTGAGGTGCCTGAGGTTCTTAACGGGGTGGTGGAGGTGAAATCAATCGCCCGTGAGGCTGGTCACCGGAGCAAGATAGCGGTAGCCGCCACCAGCGAGGGCATTGACCCCGTTGGTTGCTGTGTTGGACTTCGTGGCATCAGGATACAGAATATTATGAGGGAGTTGAACGGAGAAAAACTGGACGTCGTTACGTGGAGCTCCTCCCCCCAAACCTTCATTGCTAATGCCCTTAGCCCGGCGCAGGTAATAAGTGTGACCCTGGATAAGAAGGGGGGGATAGCCACCGTGGTTGTCCCTGATAAGCAGCTCTCCCTAGCCATCGGCAAGGAGGGGCAGAACGCCAGATTGGCGGCTAAGCTCACCGGCTGGCGTATTGATATTAAGAGCGCCTCCACTGCCGAGGTGGAACAGCTGGCAAAAGCCGAGGCTGCACCTGAAGAGGAGATTGAGGCTGAATTACCGGGTATTGAAGAGCCGGTCTTAGCCCCGGCGGAAGTTGCCGCTGAGCCGGAGGCACCGCTTGAAACCGAGCTTGTTCCCCCCAAGGCTTTGCTGAAGTCGCAGGAAAAGTCGGAAACTTCTCAGCTCCGGTTTGCCGAGGATGTCTTGAAATTTGCACCGACTAAGGTGGTGGCTAAATCAAAGAAGAAAAAGAAAGAGACTCGCGAAAAGAGGGTTGATGACGGCGCCAAGAGCAGGAAGCGGCAACAGAAGCCAGAATTACCTGATGAGGAAGAGGAGTATTAAACCTGTTTTGGTTAAGCATATACCCCAGCGGACCTGCGTGGCTTGTGGCACGGTAGGCCCCAAGCGGCGACTAATCCGTCTGGTTCGAGTTTCCGGCGGCGGTGTTGAGGTTGACCCCGGTGGGAAGAGGGCGGGGCGTGGTGCTTATTTATGCCCGGCGGTGGCGTGTTGGGAGGTTGGGCTGAAGAAGGGTCGCCTGGAGCATGCCTTGCGCACCACCCTCACCCCGGATAATCGGGAGCAGCTTCTTAGATATAGCGAGGGACTGGGGAAGGAGAGTTCTAGTGGCAAAGGCGAGAAAATCAGGGGAAGTAAAGGCCAACCTGATTGAGATTCCTCACTCGGTAGCCGTCAGGCAACTGGCTGACCTTTTGCAGGTCAGTGCCGTTGATATTATCAAACAACTGATGAGAAACGGCATTTTCGCCAATATTAATCAGGTTATTGAATACGAGGCGGCAGCCGCCGTGGCGGCTGCCTTGGGCTATGAAGCCCAGCTGAAGCCTTTAGCCACCACCAGCGTAAGTAAGAGGTATCGTCCCCAGGCTGAGGAAGCGGGTGGTCTGCACCTGCGTCCGGCGGTGGTTACCATTATGGGGCATGTCGATCACGGTAAGACCAGACTGCTGGATGCCGTCCGCCAGACAAATGTAATGGATAGGGAGGCTGGAGGTATTACCCAGCATATCGGCGCCTATCAGGTAGAGGTCAACGGGCAGAAGATTACCTTTCTGGACACCCCCGGTCATGAAGCCTTTACTGCCATGCGAGCTCGCGGCGCCCAGATAACTGACATCACCGTTTTGGTGGTGGCGGCTGATGATGGGGTAATGCCCCAGACCCTGGAGGCTATTGACCATACCCGGGCGGCTGGGGTGCCAATCGTGGTGGCGATTAATAAGATTGATAAGGCCGACGCTGACCCAGAGCGGGTTAAGAAGCAGTTGTCTGAAGCCGGCCTGGTTATTGAGGAGTGGGGGGGCGATGTGGTCTGCGTTTCTATTTCAGCCAAGGAGAAGATAGGTATACCTGAGCTACTGGAGAATATTCTGGTGGTGGCTGAGATGGAGGAGCTCAAGGCAGACCCCTCCCGTCCGGCAGTAGGGGTGGTTATTGAGGCTAAGCTGGACAAGAGCCGGGGACCAATGGCTACCGTCCTAATTCAAAATGGGACCCTGAAGCTTGGTGACAGCGTGGCTGTTGGCACTAGCTGGGGCAGGGTGAGGGCGATGTTTAACGACACCGGTAAGCGGCTGAGAAAGGCTGAGCCGGCGATGCCGGTTGAAATCCTTGGCCTGGATAGTGTGCCCGAGGTAGGTGATACCCTGACGGCGGTGAGCGGGGAACAGCAGGCGCGGGCTTTAATACAAGAGCGCCAGGAGATACAGCAGCAAGCCAGGGCAGTGAGCCTTGATAATCTCTATGACCGGATAAGTAGCGGTGAGGTAAAGGAGCTTAATGTTATCCTCAAGGCTGATGTTCAGGGTAGTATTGAGCCGATGAGAGATTCTCTGGAACGGCTGTCAACGGATGAGGTCAAGGTCAGGATTATTCATAGCGGCAGTGGCAATATTATTGAGAGTGATGTTACCCTTGCCATTGCCTCTAAGGGGCTGGTTATCGGTTTCGGCAACAGCATTGACGCCGGGGCACAGCGCCTGGCTGATGTGGAGGGTGTTGACATCCGTACCTATGACGTTATCTACAACCTGGTTGATGATGTGGGCAAGGCACTCAAGGGGATGCTCGAGCCCACCTATGTTGAGGTTATTGAAGGCAGAGCTGAGGTAAAGGCGCTCTTCACCACCGGCAAGAAGGCAAAGGTAGCCGGCGTCTCTGTTAGCGAGGGTAAGGCGAGTCGCGGTGCCTCGGTCAGGGTGCGGCGTGGGGAGCAAATATTAGCTGAATCTGAAGTTGAGAGCTTGAGGCGTTTCAAGGATAGCGTTAACGAGGTGAGTACCGGCCTGGAGTGCGGGGTGGGCATCAAGGATTTTGGCGACTTTGAGGTTGGCGATATACTGGAGTTTTACCGAAGAGAGCGGGCTAAGAGGTAGTAATTATGGCACATCGCACTGAGCGCTTAGGCAGTCTTCTCCGCCTTGAAATCAGCCAGTTGCTGCAACGCCAAGTCAAAGACCCGCGACTTGGCAATTTTATTACTGTGACCGAGGTCTCTATCTCCGCTGACCTGCGGCATGCTAAGGTATTTGTCAGTTGTATGGGCAGTGAGGAGGTAAAGCGGGACACACTGGACGGGCTGGCGGCAGCCTCTGGTTTTCTGCGTAAGCAGCTGGCCAAGCGTCTGCGACTGCGCCGCATCCCCGAGCTGAGTTTTCACTGGGACGATTCTATTGAGCGGGGAGTTCACCTGTTGCAGTTGATTGATGAGGTTAGCTCGTCTAGCACTCCAGAGCAGGGTGACTAGCTGTGGACGGCATTCTCAATATTAACAAGCCCCTGGGTAAAACCTCTTTCAGTATTGTCTCCGTGGTCAAGCGCTTGAGTGGGGAAAGCCGCGTTGGGCATGGCGGTACCCTGGACCCGGCGGCAAGCGGCGTTCTGCCTGTCTGCCTTGGGCAGGGGACGCGTGTTATTGAATTTTTGCTTAACGCGCCCAAGGCTTATCGGGCTGAGATTGAATTTGGTGTGGTTACCGACACCGATGATGCCACCGGTAAAATCGTCAGCCGGGGGAACCCCTCGGGGGTTAGCCGCAGGAAATTGCTCTCCGCCCTTAAATCCTTTCGCGGTTTAATATCCCAGACCCCCCCAATGTATAGTGCGGTGAAGCATGGCGGTAAGCCACTTTATAAACTGGCACGCCAGGGCATCGAGGTTGAGCGGAAGAGCCGTCTGAGGCGGATTTATAGCCTGGAGCTTACCAGCTGGCAGCCGCCGCTGGCTACTATAGAGGTTGAGTGTGAGCGGGGCACCTATATCCGTTCACTTGCCCGCGATTTAGGACAGCTCCTGGGTTGTGGCGCTCATCTAAAGAACTTACTCCGCTTGCGCTGTGGCTCCTTTAGTCTTGAGGACGCAGTTTCGCTATCCCAGCTTGAAGACGGCTTCCGCTACGGCTACTGGCAGGAGCTTATCTATCCCATAGACTTTGTCCTTTTACACTGGGCGGCGGTGGTGGTTGATAACGTGGCTGAGGAGAATATAAGGAACGGCCGCCCTCTGGTTTTAGACGGGGATGATAATTTGCCGGCTTCTCCTGGCGAGCGCTGCCGTGCCTATAACAGGGATGGCTCGTTCTTGGCAGTACTAAAGTTCAACTCGGAAACGGGGCAGTGGCAGCCAGAGAAGGTATTTACCAGCCCTTGACAGCTTACCTATAATAGGGGTATAGTTCAGCGGATAACAAAAGGGAGGTGAACTGGGTTGCAGGCATATTGCTTTAAGTGTAGACGTAAAGTAGAGATAAAGAATCCTCAGCCGGTTACCCTCAAGAACAAGAGACCAGCTACGCGAGGGGTTTGCCCGTCGTGTGGGACTAAAGTATTTAGGATTGGTCGGTAAGCGGTTCCTCTCCATAGTGTTATAGGCTGAAGTAGAATCTCATGTTTAGTTACTGCACAAGGGGAAAAAGTTTGTTTATTGAGCCAACCTCGTGGATTGGCTTTTAGTCTTTTTTGTCGCCTTTTCAGTGGGAAAGGAGGGCTTTAAATCTTGGGTAAGGTAAATGTAGCCGTAATTGGTGTAGGTAACTGTGCTTCTTCCCTGGTTCAGGGCGTCCATTACTATCAGAAGGCGAAGAAGAGCGAATTTGTGCCCGGACTTATGCACGTCAATCTTGGGGGCTATCATATTAGTGATATTAACTTCGTGGCTGCCTTTGATATTGATAAAAACAAGGTAGGCAAGGACATTGCCGAGGCTATCTTTACCCCGCCTAATAACACCTTTAAGTTTTGCGATGTGCCGACGATGGGGGTTACCGTCCAGCGGGGTATGACCCATGACGGGCTGGGTCTTTATCTATCGAAGATAATACAGAAGGCGCCGGGCTCAACCGTCGATATTGTTAAGATACTCAAGGAGACTCACACCGACGTGGTGGTTAATTACCTGCCGGTTGGTAGTGAGGAGGCGACCAAGTGGTATGTTGAGCAGGTGTTAGACGCCGGTTGCGGCTTTATCAACTGCATACCGGTTTTTATTGCCCGGGAGAAGTACTGGCAGAAGCGCTTTGAGCAGGTGGGGCTTCCCGTTATTGGCGATGATATAAAATCCCAGGTGGG
>CAZUHO010000054.1:3911-5683 GCA_964620725.1 uncultured Dehalococcoidales bacterium | reverse complement strand
GAGCAGCGAGTAATCGGCTTCATACACCAGCACCACCTAATCTCAGGGGGGAAACTGGTGGTGGCGGTATCCGGAGGCGCGGACTCAGTATGCCTGCTCCATATTTTAGCCAGCCTCCAGAAGGAACTAAAGATAAGCCTGCATGTAGCCCACCTCAACCACCAGCTCCGTGGGGCTGAGTCTGAGGCTGATGCTAAATATGTTTCCCAGCTAGCTCGCCAGCTGGGTATTCCGGCTACCATAGAAGGGCGGGAGGTAAAAGGCTACCAAGCCCAAAAACGCCTCTCCCTGGAAGAAGCCGCCCGCGAGGTGAGGTATGGCTTCCTGGCTGAGGTGGCAAGCTCTATCGGCGCCGGGCGGGTGGCGGTGGGGCATACCAGGGATGACCACGTAGAGACGATACTGATGCACCTTATCCGGGGAACGGGAACCAGGGGGCTACAGGGACTTAAACCAAGCAGCGAGTTGAAATCAAAAACAGGCAGCATTATTGTTATAAGACCACTGTTAGAAGTCAGCCGCGAGGAGACAGAAGGCTACTGCCAAAGCCATAAGCTTAAGCCCCGGATCGATGCCTCAAATATCTCCCTCTCGCCGCTAAGAAACAGAATTCGCCACCAGCTTTTGCCCCTGCTTGAGGGCTACAACCCCGGTATCGCTCAAGCCCTGCTCCGAACCGGCCAGATTGCCAGCGATGACATCGCCTTTCTGGATAAAGAAGTCGCTCGCCTGTGGGATGAGGTCGCTCGGGAAGCGGGCAAGACCATCGTTCTAGACAAGGAAAGGCTTGACCAGCTGCCCCCCACCCTGAAGCGATACCTCTTCCGGGCGGCAGCGGAGAGGCTGCTCGGCAGCGCCAAGGACATTGAGATGCGCCACATTGAAGAAATGATGTCGGCGCTAGACAAGCCGGCGGGGAAAAGGTTTAGCCTGCCCCAAGGTCTAATCTTCTCCGTAGAATACGATAGATATCTACTAGCCCCAGACCCCGCCGCCCTATCCCCCCTCCCCGTTTTAGACGGCGAGTTTCAGCTCAAGATTCCCGGGGAAACCCTGTTACCGGGCTGGCGCATAGAGGCAAAAATCATAAACAGGGAAAGGCTGACGGAAAGGAACGATTTCACCGCCTGCTTTGACCTTGATAAGACCGGTGATAAGCTGCTGGTGCGACCTCGTAAGCGGGGGGACAGGTTCCAGCCGCTGGGCTTAGACCAGCCCAAGAAACTAAACGAGTTTATGATAGACGCCAAGATCCCTCAAGCCTGGCGGCAGCGAGTCCCCATCGTCTGCTCACCGGAGCATATCGTATGGGTGGTCGGCTGGCGCATAGACGAACGGGTAAAGGTAACAGAGGATACCAAAAAGGTCCTGCAGCTGGAATTCAAGCAGGTAGATTGAAGGGCTTCCGCCCCTGTTTAATGGTAACCCACCCCCTTGACAAAAGTCCTATGACGTGAGTACTATGGAAGCATGGGGCGTGGGGATTTTCTTAATGGGGCTATATTTGTTGGTCTTAATCTGGCTGATGCCCAATTCACCAAGATTGCCCTAGCAGATGGGGCTACAGAAATTATGCCCCTCGCCCAGTTCTTCGGTAGCAGCCTATTGATTAAGGGTTTGCTCGCTTTAGCGGTAGTAGCCCTTTTAATCCTCTTTAGAAAGACAAAACTACTCCGGCCTCTCAACATTGGCATTGGGGCAATAGCAGCGTGGGGTTGCTTAGTTGCCTATTTATTCCCCGTATTGTTTTAGCTCTTCCCTGAATTAAGCAT
>CAZUHO010000054.1:2267-3811 GCA_964620725.1 uncultured Dehalococcoidales bacterium | reverse complement strand
TATACGTTTCAGTCTGGGGTTGGGGGTAACGCCGGGGATTCTGCCCCGCTTGGCAATTGGCTTCCCCCCCACCTCGTGGAGGTCGGCGGTAAAATCAATGGGCTTCGCCCCACTGATATAGCTACCAACGCCGAAGCCATCAACCGGCGCCCCTTCCTCAATAAACTGCTTGATGCGCTCGACATTAATGCCACCGCTAGCGAAAATCTTGACCTTCTTGAAGCCAGCCATATCCAGCCTAGCTCTGACCTCCCTGACCAGTCCGGGGGTGACCCTTCCCCTCTCCGGTGGGGTATCAAGACGCACGCTGGTGAGCTTCTTGCCCAGAGCCTGAGCCACCAGCACCGATTCCTCCGCCTCATCCCTAAAGGTATCAACCAGGGAAACGCGGGGGACACCTGTCGGCATATGCTTATCGAAGGCTAGGGTAGCCTTGGCTGTATCCCCGATAATCAAAATCAGGGCATGGGGTATAGTCCCCGATGGCTCAATGCCAGCCAGCTTCGCCCCGGCGACACTGGAGCAGCCAGCGCAGCCGCCGACAATAGCGGCGTAATCCATTATCCCCGCCACCGAAGGATAGACATGGCGGGCACCGAAGCTGATAACAGGTATTCCCTGGGCGGCTTCGACACACTCCCTGGCAGCAGTCGCCCAGCCGCTGCAGTGGGCTAAAATACCGTCTATCGCCGTTTCGTACATGCCGTAGCTCTGGTAGGGGGCGGTGATGCGCAATACCACCTCTTTATCGGACATGGTATCGCCCTCAGCCAGAGCCCAGACCTCACTCTTACCCTTGGGCAAAACACGAGCCAGCAGAGCCTTGACCTCGTCTATGCCGCATAAAACCCCTCCCCTGCCGGCGAACACCTCCATAGTCGCCACCGGGTTAAGCCTCTCACGGCGCAGTATATCCACAGTGCGCACAAAGTAAACGTCAGCCGTCTCCCCGGACAGTACCTCCTCAGAGGGTTCAAACTTGGCTGGTTTCGCCTGGCTGACCTTAGGGCTGATCAACTTAGCCCCCAGTACCCGCTCCATGTAATCCAGGGCAAAGTGGTGTGCCTTCTCATCGAAGGAAGCGACGCAGTCAACCGGCACTTCCACCTCGTAACCGCGGATTCTGGCATCAGACACCGCCGACAAGACGCAGATGTGAGTGCACACCCCACAGACAATTACCTTCTTTGGCTTCAGCTTTTTTAATCTATCCTCAAGCGGGGTATCAAAAAAGGAGCTGAAGGTCTTTTTGGGTATTATCTCGCCCTTATATTTGGCTAACTCCGGGATGACCTCAGCCTCGGCAGTGCCCTCAATGGCATGGGGAGGGAACATCTTAAACTCGGGGTCATCGGGGTCGTGGTGGTCGCAGAGGAAGAATACCTTGGAACCGCGGGCAAGTTCCTTTTCCAGCAGGCGCTGGACTTTAGGGATTATGCGCCGCGCTCTCTCCCCGCAATACAAAGGGTAGCCCTCCTCCAGAAAGCCCCGGAGCATATCAGAAACTAAAACTGCGTTAGCCATAGTCCGCCTCACTTTCCTGC
>CAZUHO010000054.1:0-2167 GCA_964620725.1 uncultured Dehalococcoidales bacterium | reverse complement strand
AAGTCCTTTATTTCTTCCGGCGTGGGCTGGCGCTTGGTTACTGTCTTCAGTTTGACGCCTTCCTCAGGCAGGGAATCTGAATTCTGGACTAAAAAGCCGCCCTTTACCCGGCGAAAATCAAGATAACTAGTTGGTGCCTTGCCGTAACCCGGCGGCAACTTGGCGACCAGAATACGCAAGTCCTTCTTCGTCTTAAGTAGTTTCAGCGCCTCAGGCTCATACTCGGGGGCGATGACTATTTCATAGAAGACGGGTTTTATCTCCTCAGCCATAGCCAGGGTAACCGGCCTATTGCAGGCAACAATGCCGCCAAAGGCGGCTACCGGGTCGCCGCTGAAGGCGCGCCGGTAGGCTTCGGCAATATCCTCATGGCTTGCCAGCCCGCAGGGGTTGGTATGCTTGATAACAGCCACCGTGGCTGCCGCAAAATCGGTTGCCGCCCCCCAGGCAGCGTCGGCATCTAAAATATTATTAAAGGAAAGCTCCTTGCCCCCAAGCTGCTCCGCCCAGGTGATGCCGCTATCTATTCCACCCCCCGCTATCTGCTCGGCATAGAAGGCAGCCTGCTGATGCGGGTTCTCGCCATAGCGAAGCCCGTAGCGTTTCTTGAGAGCGACGGTCATATCCTCGGGGAAGCCTTCAGCATCCCCCCGCAGGTAGTGGGAGATGGCGGTATCATAGACGGCAACATGCTGGAAAGCCTTCTGCGCCAGTCTTTTGCGCTCGGTTAAGTCCAGGTCTCCCTTCTTCAACTTCTCTAAAACAAGAGGGTAGTCAGCGGGGTCAACAATCACGATGACACTGGGAAAATTCTTGGCTGACGCCCGAATCATGGTTGGCCCGCCGATATCAATATTCTCCAGCGCCTCATCAAGGCTAACCCCCTCTTTAGCCACCGTCTGAACGAAGGGATAAAGGTTGACCGCCACCAGGTTGATTTCGCCGATATTATGCTTGGCTAATTCCTCCATATGGGCAGCTATCTTACGGTTAGCCAGAATTCCGCCGTGAACCATGGGGTGGAGGGTCTTCACCCTGCCGTCGAGAATTTCAGGGAAGCCGGTAATCTCAGAGACGCTCTTGACCGGAACCTTAGCCTCCGCCAGCGCCTTTTTAGTACCGCCGGTGGAGAAGACCTCAAAGCCAAGCTGGCTCAAGCCTTTGGCAAAGTCGGTTACGCCGGTCTTATCGGATACGCTAACAATGGCTCGCATAATGCCTCCAATTACTTATTTTCACCCTCACCCCCTGTATCCCCCTCTCCCTCAAGGGAGAGGGGGAAGTGGTTTTAGAGAGGGGGCTCTGCCCCCTCTCTTACTCTACCCCCCCTTCCCTTAATAAACTAGCAAGGGAAGGGGGCCAGGGGGATAGGTCACTAAACAATAACTACCCTCGCCTTATCTGTCTGCTTTATCACCTCGCCGATAATTTTAGCCTCAGGCAAGGCTTTGGTAAAATGGTCAACGCTACCCGGCGAGCAAATTATAACCATGCCCATACCCATATTAAACACATGAAACATCTCGTCCCGGTCAATATTGCCCCGCTTCTCTATAAGCTGAAAGATGGGCGGCACCGCCCATGTCTTGCTGTTAAACTTTGCCGCCAGACCCTCAGGCAGGACGCGGGGCACGTTATCAATCAAGCCGCCGCCGGTAATATGCGCCATGCCCTTAATAACCGGCAAAAGCGGCTTCAACTGGCGATAATAGCTGCGGTGAGGCTCTAAAAGCACCTCGCCCACAGTCCTGCCCAGCTCAGGGTAGTGCTTATTCAGTGCCGACGCCGTCTCGCCGAATATCTTTCTCGCCAGGGAATAGCCGTTGGTATGTAGCCCGCTTGAGGGCAAGCCGATGATAACATCACCAGCGGCAATCGTCTTGCCCATAATAATCTTTTCTTTCTCCACCACCCCGATAATAAAACCGACCAGGTCATAGTCCTCGCCGGCGTACAACCCCGGCATCTCCGCCGTCTCGCCGCCGATAAGGGCGCAACCGGCGTCACGGCAGGCGGAAGCCAGCCCGCGGGCGATAGCCTCCACCGCCTCCGGCTTGAGCTTACCCATAGCGATATAGTCCAGAAAGAAAAGCGGCTCGGCACCGCAGGTGAGTATGTCATTGACGCAGTGACTGACGATGTCAATGCCAACGCCCTCATGCCTGCC
>CAZUHO010000053.1:0-5697 GCA_964620725.1 uncultured Dehalococcoidales bacterium | reverse complement strand
GTATAGTTTGTTTCCCATCTCTGGGGCAGATAACTCTTCTCAGCGCCTGTCACCAGAACTACCTCAGAAATACCACTTTCTACCAATCCCTTGGCCAGAATAATCCCCGTATTGGAGCCAGCGCACAGGGTATCCAGCCTGGTACAAATTGAGGTCGGTTTTAATCCCAATCTGTGAGCTATAAGAGGCGCTGTGTTAAGGGCGTTGGAATGCCTCCCCACCTTTGTGGAGCAAAAGAGGAGGCCATCGATGCCTTCGGGCTTCAGTGCCGGAATGTCATCAGAGCAAGCTTTGGCTGCCTCCTGAACCATATCGAATAAGGTTGCCTGTCTTACGCCAAATTTACTCACTCCCCCGCCAACTATTACCGCATTCGTTCCCTTCGCCATCTAAATACCTCCTTTTTTTCGTTTGAGCCAACTTCCCTCTAACGGGGCTAGTATATCTCTTCCCCAAACAGGATGTGGAAGTCCGATACCTTTGTCTGCCATTTAGCCAGAAAGTCCTGGAATTTGGATGATTTAGCGTCCTTCTGGTAGAAATCATCCAGGCTGTTTATATGCAGGATGCCCACATATTTATAGGGAATCTCCCCCTTGACGGAACCGCTTATCTTGACCATCTCGAATTTCTTAACCGAGGGCAGGCTCTCCAGCAGGGGGCCTTTCTCTCTGGTAACGTAGTCTTTGTATTCCTCATCGGTTATACCTGCCTTTAGATTGTAAAGGATAATTTCCTTGGCCATTTTTTTGGCCTCCTTCCCGTTAATTTTTTAGAACGGATACTGCCTCGGCATTCGCTGCATGGTTATCCAGCGCAGCTCGGTGAACTCCTCAAGAGCGGCCCGACCGCCGAGCCGGCCCCAGCCGCTTTCCTTGACTCCTCCAAAGGGTACCTGGGGCTCATCGTTTATTGAGGAATCGTTGATGTGCACCATGCCCGTATCAAGCCTCTCGGCTACCGTCAGTCCCTTTTCAAAATCGCGGGTGATGACACCTGCCGAAAGCCCGTAGCGGGAATTATTGGCTACCGCCACAGCTTCGTCAACATCCCGGACGACCATCACCGGAGCCACCGGCCCGAAGGTCTCCTCGGTAAAGACCTTCATATCGGTGGTGACCTCGGTGAGCACGGTTGGGTAGTAGCAGAGTTTATCATACTTGCCGCCGCAGAGGAGCTTGGCGCCTTTATTTTGAGCTTCCTCCACCTGGCTTTTAATCAGGTCGAGCTGCCATTGGTTGATGAGCGGCCCAATTATGGTATCCGGCTGGCGCGGGTCTCCCACCTTGAGCCCTTTGGCTTTCTTTACGAATTGGCTGGTGAACTCTTGGGCTACCGGCTTTTCTACAATTATTCTCTTTGAAGACATGCAGACCTGCCCCTGGTGCAGGAAGCGGCCAAATATGGCGGCATTGACGGCATAATCAATATCGGCGTCCTTGAGGATGATGAGCGGGTCGTTGCCGCCAAGCTCCAGGGCTATCCTTTTAAGCTGCCTTCCCGCCTTCTCCGCTAGCTGCCGGCCCACCTCGGTCGAGCCGGTAAAGCTGATGCGGCGCACTTTGGGGTTTTCAACAAACTCCTCGCCTACCTCTCCGCTCAAGCCCGGGGCGTTGGTGACCACATTGAACACCCCCTTGGGGAAGCCAGCCTCCTCAAATATCTCGGCGATGACCAGTCCGCCGCTGAGTGGTGCCTCCGCCGAGGGCTTTAAGACGGTGGTGTTGCCGTAAGCCAGGGGGAGGGTGAAAGCCCTCAGGGAGAGAATCAGGGGGACATTCCAGGGGGATATTCCGGCCACTACCCCCACCGGCTGGCGGATGGTCATAAAGAAAGCTCCGGGCAGGTCGGCGGGAATGATCTCGCCGCTGGCATCATGTATCTGAGCCGCCGCCTGCCGCAGCAGACCCGGAGTGAAGCCGAGCTGAAACATGCCCACGCCAAAGGTGGTGCCCGCCTCCTCGGCCAGAATCTTGAGCAACTCTTGCTGCCTCTTTTCCAGGACATCGGCTGCTTTCAGGAAATAGGATGCTCTCTCCGATGGGGGGGTATGGGACCAGGCGGGAAAGGCAGCATCAGCGGCGGCAATGGCTTTTTTGGCCTCCTCTCTGCCTCCGGAGGGGATTTTGGCAATGACCTCCCCGGTGAAAGGATTGTAGTCGTCAAAGGTCTTGCCGCTGGCCGCTCCCACCCATTCCCCGTTGATATACATCAGGCATTCTCTCGTCATCCGCTTCCTCTTATGGCTTATTTGGGTATTGCTAACTGCCTACCAGCAATAACACGCACAGAGCTGCTGCTTAATCTTGGGAAATTGCCCACCTGTGGCAAATACTATATCGCTACCCTCCTCTTGTCAAGGTGCGGTTTTTGTCAGGGATAACGTTGTTTAGTCCTAATAGCGGGCAAAGCTGGGCAAAAAGGTAGCAATCTGTGGGAAAGCCATCAGTATAAGGGTACAGATAATCATAGCCACCAGGAAGGGTAATATCCCCTTAAAGATGGTCTCAATGGGTATATCCGGAGCAATCCCCTTAATCACAAACACATTTACCCCTACCGGCGGTGTGATTACCCCCATCTCGCCCATTAAGACGACTATCACCCCGAACCATATCAGGTCAACGTCGAGGGCGATAAGCACCGGGAAGAGGATGGGGATGAGGAGCACGATTAGGGCCATGGCATCCATAAAGAAGCCGCCGATGAAAAAGATAAGGGCGATGACCCCGACTATGCCCATGGTCGGCAGCGGCAGTCCCCCCACCCAGTCGGCCAATATGAAAGGTATCCTGGATACCGCCATAAAGTGACCAAAGACTATCGCCCCGGCAATAATGAAGAGAACCATGCAAGAGGTTCGCAGTCCATCTTTGGCCGCCTCTAGAAAGCTCCGCCAGCTAAGCTCACGCCGGACCAGGCCGATGACCAGAGCCCCGGCGGCGCCAATAGCCCCGGCCTGAGTGGGGCTGAACCAGCCGAGAAATAACCCCCCGATAACCAGACCGAACAAAACTATGGTCTCGGTAACTCCGCCAAGCGCCCCCGCCTTCTTTCTCCAGCTGGTGGGGGCTCCGGGGGGACCAAGGGTGGGGTTGCGCAGGCAAATAACAGCCACGGTCAAGACAAAAAATATGCTGAGCAGTAACCCCGGAAATACTCCGGCTATGAAAAGTTTGCCGATGGACTCCTCGGTCAATATCCCGTAGACGATGAGGACGGTGCTCGGCGGGATAAGAATCCCCAGCGTGCCGGCAGCAGCAACAGTGCCGGTGGCCAGGGTGTCGTCGTAGTGATACCGCTTCATCTCGGGAAGGGCTATCTTGCCCATGGTCGCCGCCGTAGCCGTCGACGAACCGCAAATGGCAGCAAAACCGGCACAGGCCAGCACGGTAGCCATGGTCAGACCGCCCCGTAGCTGCCCTATCCAGGTATAGGCCGTGTCATAAAGCCGCCGGCTGATTCCGGCGGCGAAGGCGAAAGAGCCCATCAGGATAAACATCGGGATAACGCTCAGCGGGTAAGAGGTAAATTGCTCGAAGACGTCCCGGGCTAGAATACTGAGGGCGGCTTCCGGGGTGGCCAGATAGGCAAAACCAGCCAGCCCGACCAGGGCCATGGCGAAGGCCACCGGCATTCTGAGCAGAAACATGATGAGGAGAACGCCGATACCAACAATGCCGGCGGTAACCGGGCTCATCTTTTAACCACCTTCGTTATTGAACTGATAAGCTCCTGTAAGAACAGCAGACACACCGGGAGGCTGGCCAGGGCAATCCCGTAGGCGAAAATACAACGGGGTATGTGAGCCGTAGCGCTCACCTCCCCTCCGGCTTGAAGGGAATAACCGAGCACAGACATGCGCCAGATAAGCAGGGCAAAGAGCCCCAAGCCGAGAAGGTTAATCAGGCTATTGATAACGGTCTGGGCGCGCTTGGGTAGCTTGGCGACAAAAAACTCTACACGGACATGCCGGCCAACGATCAAGGTGATGGCACAGGCAAAAGCAATGGCCACACTCTGTGCAACCCTGACCCAGTCCATAGCACCAAGGAGAGGCGAAAGAAAGAGCTTGCCCCCGGTAACATCGATGATGGTGACAAGCATCATCGTCAGCAGCCCGGCGACCCCGATCCACTCAAACCAGCCACTTAACCGACGATTAAACTTTTCAAATTTGCCTAACACTGAGCTCAACTCGTCATCTCTGGCGGGTGCGGGGGCTTTTAGCCCCCGCACCCAATCGTTCTAACAAAGCCTAGGGTTTCACCTCTGGAGGACCGGCGGCTGACGGGATGTGCAATTCTATCTGCTTGGCCGTCCAGTATTCAATTCGCTCCCGCAGAAAGTTAATCCAGCTGTTAACCTCTGCCTCGGAGTACCCCTTATCCACCATATTTGCTATATAATCATCTATTACCGGTTCGACAGCTGCCTTAAACTTTGTCACCTCAGCCGGGGACAGGTCGATAAATTCTACACCCATCTCCAAGCCATAGGCCTGGCCGGCGAAATCTACGGAATTCCACATCAACATAGATCGCTCCTTGTACTCTCCAACCAGGGTGTCAAAGATGACTTTAATGTCTGATGGCATACTGTTATAGCTGTCCTTGTTCATCGCCAGATAAAAGGGATATGGATTGGTGATTTGCCAGACTGACGTCTCATATTGGACAACTTCGGCAAACTTGAACGTTTTGAGTGTTTCAAAGTTTGAAGCCTCCCCATCAAGGACGCCCTTAGAGATGGCATCATAGACCTCCGTCATCGGTGTGGGTGCCGGGGTTCCGCCCAGTGCTGCAATAACCTCACCAGCAAGCCCGGGGGCTCTTAGGGTTAGCCCCTGAAGGTCTTCCAGCGTGTACACCGGTGTGTCAGCGGTGCTTATGCCACTGGGGGTGGAAGTATTCATCCAGAGCACTCTCACATCATCAAATTCCGCGGGCTTAAACTCTTCATAGAAATCGTTGAGAGCGTGAGCACTTACCCAGGCGCTGGGATAGCCGAGGGGCAGACCGGCAGCTTCGGTAACGGGCATGCGACCTGAGGTGTAATAAACATGGGAATAGCCTATATCAGCAATTCCGTCAATTACCCCGTCAAAAATTGCCTCAGCGGTAAGCAGAGTGCCGCCAGCAAAGTAATCAACCTGCGCCCGGCCACCGGTGCGCTCCTCTAGTTCGAGACAAAATTCTTCTAATATTATGGACTGACTGGCCGGGGGAGGAAAGTAATTAGCTACTTTTAGCTCTATTGTCCCTGTCGGAGGAGCCTCTTCCTCTGGTGGTGCTGGACAGGCAGTAGCAACTAAGCTAACGGCCAACAACAGTGCCAGTGGGATTAACAATATTTTCTTCATCTGAATTCCTCCTTAGTTAATAAGGCTTTGCGATGTGAAGTACAGTCCTATCCCATATACTACCTCCTTTGCAGTTTTTAGCCTCTAGATTCACACCTCCCTGTCTAAATGAAGAAGGGCTCAAAAGTACGCCAACGCTTGGGTCTTCTGAGCCCCTTTGCCACAAACCGTGTTCTCGCTTGCACTTACCATAGCTTTCCCACACTTATGACTTCCCTATTCGGAAAACTTTGGTTCCGCAACTTGGGCATTTACCTCGAGTTACGATTAGTACAATAAACTATACCTGCCTGCGTTGTCAATACTCGTGCCAATCTAATTCAGGGTCCCAATCA
>CAZUHO010000052.1:0-5808 GCA_964620725.1 uncultured Dehalococcoidales bacterium | reverse complement strand
AAGCGATAGGTTTTCCGGGAAGCGAAGCTTAACCCGACAGACCCCAACATTCATGATACTTGGCAAATGAGATAAATAGGAACCTTAGCCCGAGTTTTTGTGCTTAGCGTAACACTCTCTGCAATAAACGGGGCGCCCTTCTCTGGGCTCGAACGGCACTGTGGTCTCTACCCCACAATCAGCGCAGGTCACGGTAAACGTCTGACGCGGCTGATTATAGCCGCCCCAGCGGTCTCTCCGCCGAGCCGCCCGGCACTCAGGACACCGCCGAGGCTCGTTCTGTAAGCCATGGGATTGATAGAATTCCTGCTCGTCGGCGGTAAAGATGAACTCTTGCCCACAATCACGGCACACCAGGGTTTTGTCTGCCAGAGCCACTACTGCACCTCCTATGTGCTTTGTTAGTCCCTTGTCTTCGTTGCAGTCTCTGGCTCCGAAACCCTTTGCCGTATTGTCATGGTTGGTACTACTACTACCGAAAGTTCCCCACCTATACGGGGGTCAAGCTTAGAAACCACACTTAACCAAGGTATAAACTACAGCCCAAACTATACCCATAGGGCTGACAAAAGTCAAGCTAATTTACAGCCGCAGCCACTTATGCTATAATCGGTTATTTACAGCACAGTTGATATTGGCTAAAATAACGGGTGAATAGAGGATCAAGTTGGATAAGGATAAAAAGAGCGAAATAACAAGCAAATTCAGGCTCAGTAAAAATGACACTGGCTCGACTGAGGTGCAGGTAGCCGTACTCACCGAGAGGATAAACCAGTTGACCGAGCATATGATGACCAACCGGCACGATTTTAATACCCAGCGCGGGCTGGTTAAACTGGTAGGACAGAGAAGAAGGCTGCTATCCTACTTGAGCCGAGAGGACACTAAACGATATCGCAGCCTGATTAATAAGCTTGGGCTACGCAAGTGAGGCTTAAGTGGGGGAGGGGTATTGATGTCACCTAGTTCTTTTGAGCGTGAGGTTGGCGGCAGAAAGCTAACCATAGAAACAGGAAAACTCGCCGGCCAGGCAGCAGGAGCGGTAACCATTCGTTACGGAGAAACCGTAGCTCTGGTTACCGTTTGCACCAGCACTGAGCCCCGCGAGGGGATAGATTTTCTGCCCCTGACCATTGACTATGAAGAAAGGCTCTATGCCGCCGGTAAGATTCCGGGCGGCTTTATCCGAAGGGAGGGGCGCCCCAGCCAGGCGGCAACCCTAGCCAGCCGCCTCACCGACCGACCGCTACGCCCCCTCCTGCCCAAGGGATGGCGCAACGACATTCAGATTATAGTTACCGTCCTCTCCGCCGACCAGGAAAACGACCCGGACCTCCTGTCAATTATCGGCGGCTCAGCGGCGCTGACAATCTCACCGGTACCATTTGCTGGCCCGGTAAGCGCCATTCGCATCGGCTATATTGATAACGAGCTGGTGCTAAACCCAACCCTGCTCCAGCTTGAGACCAGTCTCCTTGACCTGGTCGTGGCCAGCACCAAGGAGGCAGTGGTAATGATAGAGGCAGGAGCCGAAGAGGTTCCAGAGGATATCGTCCTGCGGGCTATAGAACTCGGGCATAAGGCAAATCAAGATATTATCAAGCTCCAGGAGGAGCTCCAGCAGGCTTGCGGCCGACCCAAGGCGGAAGCACCGCCCAGCGAGGTTAACCCCGAGGTAATTTCGGCGATATCGCCCATCGCTGACGATAAGCTCGCCCGGGCATTGAGCCAGTCGGACAAGTCACAGCGGGAACAGGAGCTCAGCAACCTGAAGAAAGAGCTTATCGAGGCGCTGTGCGAATCATTCCCGGAGGAAGCTATAACCGCCGCCCTGGAAGCAAAAATTAAAGCTAAGGTAAGGGGCGACATCCTCCAGGCAGGAAAGCGTATTGACGGGCGCGGTCTAACCGATGTCCGACCCATTAGCTGCGAGGTGGGAGTTCTGCCCCGCACCCATGGCTCAGCCCTATTCAGCCGGGGTCAGACCCAGCTTCTAACTATTACCACCCTCGGCTCCGTGGGCAAAGAGCAACCGCTTGATGGCTTGGGTATAGAGGAGAGTAAACGCTTTATACATCACTATAATTTCCCCCCCTTCTCCAGCGGTGAGACCAAGCGCGTAGGCTCACCGGGACGGCGCGAAATCGGGCACGGTGCTCTGGTAGAGCGGGCTATTGAGCCGGTGTTGCCCAAGGCCGAGGACTTCCCTTACACCATCCGCCTGGTATCAGAGGTCCTCAGCTCAAGTGGCAGCACCTCTATGGCCGGTGTCTGCGCCGCCAGCCTGTCCCTGATGGATGCCGGAATACCGACCAAAGCCGCCGTCGCCGGGATAGCCATGGGGCTGGTCACCGGTGAGGACGGGAAATATGTCCTTCTAACTGACATCCAGGGCATAGAGGATGCCTATGGAGATATGGACTTTAAGATAGCCGGAACAGCCAAGGGCATAACTGGCATACAGATGGATACCAAGCTCAAAGGCATAAGCACCGAAATTGCGGGAAAGGCACTGCACCAAGCCCGCGAGGCTAGACTCTCCATTCTGGAAATAATGCAAAAGACCATCGGCTCCAGCCGACCTGAACTCAGTCAGTATGCCCCAAGAATGTATAAGATAACCATTGACCCGAGTAAAATCGGCGCCGTCATCGGCACCGGGGGCAAGACAATCAGGTCAATTATCGAAGAAACTAAGGCGAGCATTGACGTTGACAATGATGGCACGGTGATTATCGGCTCAGCTAACGAAGAAGCGGCACGCAAGGCTATCCAGATTATCGAAGGTCTAACCAAGGAGGTAGAAGTCGGTACCATCTACACGGGAAAGGTGAGCCGCCTGATGAACTTCGGGGCGATGGTGGAGATTCTGCCGGGCAAAGAGGGCTTGGTCCACATCAGTGAGCTGGCTGATTATCACGTGCCCAAGGTTGAGGACGTGGTTAAGGTTGGCGATGAGGTTATGGTTAAGGTAATTGGCATTGATGAACTGGGACGGATAAACCTGTCGCGAAAGGCAGTGCTTGACAAGTCGTCTCAAGTCCCCGGGGCTAATGCAAAAGATACCTTTTCTAAAGATTACCCGTTCCGGACGCAACGTGACAACCGCCCTCCCCGAAGTAAAGGGGGTTACAATCGGGGGCCGAATAGAGGACGTCGGCGATGAAGAAAATAAGGGTAGTGGTTAACGGCGCCTCGGGTAGAATGGGGCAGGAAGTGATTAATGCCCTCTGCCAGGAGCCTGAGTTGCAAATAGCAGGGGCGGTGGACATAAAGGCGGCTCAGGATCACCTAAATTTGCCCGACGGCTCAGGCACGGTGCCCTTTTCTGCCAGCCTGGAGTCAATTTTAGATAGCCATCCGGCAGACGTGGTGGTGGACTTCACCACCGCTAAGGCGGCTATGCCGACAGTGCGCTTAGCAGCTAAACAAGGCGTTAATATGGTTATAGGAACTACGGGTTTGACCAGCAAAGATATTAAAGAAATTGAGAGTCTGGCTAAGACTAATAAGGTTGGTATTGTGGTAGCACCAAACTTTGCCCTGGGCGCAGTGCTTATGATACACCTGGCCAAAGTAGCGGCTAAGTACCTTGACTCTGCTGAGATTATAGAGCTGCACCACCACCTGAAGGCTGACTCACCATCGGGTACTGCTCTAGCTACGGCTAAGGCGATGGCTCAAGCCAGAGGCAGACCGTTCTCCACCCCCAAAGGGAAGGCATCAGACAGCCGTGGGAAGCAGGTTGAAGGCGTTACCATTCACAGCGTGCGCCTGCCCGGTCTGCTGGCACACCAGGAAGTTCTCCTGGGGGGAGCGGGGCAAACATTGAGCATCCGCCACGATACCACCAGCCGGCAGTGCTATATGCCAGGCGTTATGCTTGCTATTAAGGAAGTGGTTAAGCGTAAGGGGCTAATCTATGGTCTGGATAGCTTACTTGGTTTAGAGGAGGGGTAATGAAGGGGTTTAAAGTAGCCATCCTCGGTGCTACCGGGATGGTAGGACAGGAATTTATTAAGGTACTTCAGCAACGCAACTTCCCCATGAACTCAATCAGTCTTCTTGCCTCAGACCGTTCTGCAGGCAAGAGGATGTTTGTCAGCCACCGCGAGATTGTGGTTGAGGAGGTTACACCAAAGTCGTTTAAGGATATAGATATCGCCCTCTTCTCCGCCGGGGCTGAGGTTAGCCGTTACTTCTCGCCGATAGCCGCCCAGAACGGGGCAGTGGTTATTGATAACAGCTCGGCATTTAGAATGGACCCCAAGGTGCCGCTGGTGGTGCCTGAGATTAATGTTGAGGATATTAAGTGGCATAAGGGGATTATCGCTAACCCCAATTGCTCCACCATCCAGATGGTGGTAGCCCTATACCCCCTGCACAAGGTTAATCCCATTAAGCGCATTGTCGCTGCTACCTACCAGGCGGTATCAGGCACCGGGGCGGCAGCGGTGGATGAGCTAACCGAACAAGCCAGGCAGGTACTGGAGGGGCAGACCACCGTCCCCCATGTCTACCCCCACCAGATAGCCTTTAACCTGCTGCCAGAGATAGATGTCTTCCTGGATAACGACTACACCAAGGAAGAGTGGAAGTTGGTGGAGGAAACAAGGAAGATAATGCATGCCGATGATATTGCCATCTCGGCTTTCTGCGTCCGCGTGCCGGTATTTATCGGGCACAGCGAGGCAGTCCATGTCGAATTCTCTCAGTCTATCTCCCCCGATGAGGCAAGGCGTATTCTCGCCCAGGCTCCGGGGGTCAAGGTACTTGATGACCCGGCTATCAGCCTTTATCCCCAGCCCTGGTCAGCCGCCGGCACCGATGAAGTCTTTGTCGGGCGCATTCACCGCGATGCCTCCCACTCCTCCGGCCTGATAATGTGGGTTGTCTCCGACAACGTGCGCAAGGGGGCGGCACTGAACGCCGTCCAGATTGCCGAGGAGATGATAAAGAGGAACTGGATAAAACCAGCGCAGGAGGTTAAAAAGTGAAGAAGCTGGGGCGGTTACTGACGGCGATGGTAACGCCGTTTAAGGAAAACGGCGAGGTTGATTATGAGCAGGCGAAAAAGCTGGCCCTAGCCTTACTTAATGTCGGGAGCGACGGCCTGGTGCTGGCGGCTACTACCGGGGAGTCGCCGACGCTAAGCTGGGAAGAGGAAATGCAGCTCTTTACCGAGGTAAAATCGGCAGTGGGCGAGCGGGGAAGCATAGTTGCCTACACCGGCTCAAACAGCACGGCTGAGGCGGTTGAAGCGACCAAGAGTGCCGAAAAAATCGGGGTTGATGCCTGCCTGCTGGTTGTCCCCTACTACAATAAACCAACCCAGGAAGGCTTATACCAACACTTTAAGACCATTGCCCAGAGCACCAGCCTGCCCTGCATCCTTTACAACGTGCCGGGACGCACCATTACCAGCCTCTCCGCCGATACCGCCATAAGGCTGAGCCAGATAGATAATATCATCGGAGTAAAGGAAGCCAGCGGCAATCTGGGGCAGATTTCCAGGATTATCACCGAGGCAGGAGAGAATCTCCTTGTCTGGAGCGGTAACGATAACGATACCTTCCACATACTAACCGTGGGCGGCTACGGCGTCATCAGCGTCGCCTCACACCTGGTGGGCAAGCAAATCAAGGAGATGATGGATAACTTCCTATCGGGCAAGGTAGCTGAGGCGGCCGATATCCACAATCGCCTGCTGCCCCTGATTGACGCCCTATTTATCGTCTCCAACCCCATTCCGCTTAAATACGCCCTTAACCAGATTGGCTTTAAGGTGGGCAAGCCCCGCCTCCCCCT
>CAZUHO010000051.1:0-5824 GCA_964620725.1 uncultured Dehalococcoidales bacterium | reverse complement strand
TTTTTCAGAATCGGTTGCTGTTAAAATTGGCGAAGGCTGCCCTGCAAAAAGCAGGTTTTGATGTGCTTACCCATCATCTGGTGCCCTGCAATGACGGCGGCATTTCTTTGGGGCAGGTGGTTATCGCCAATTTTGCTCGTATTTGAGAGAGTCAATGGGGAGGAGTTAGCCTGGTTTTTAAAGTGAGTTTTATTTCCCACCCTCCCGCCCGATAGAGGTTTGACTTCTATCAACTCCTTTTCAGGGGGATGGGGGAAGAAAGAAGGGAAGTTTAAGATGGGCGAAGCCCATTTTGGGTGGGTGGGTATGGGAAGAAAAACACAGGTTAAGAACGGGGGAGGGGTAAAAAGGGCTTAAAGCCCCCTTCCGCTTAAGGGCGGCGGGTGGGAAAAGATATAAATGGGGGGTTATAATTAGCTATGTGTCTTGCCATACCGGCGCTGATTAAGTCAATAGAAGGTAAAGAGGCTGAGGCTGAGATTGGGGGCATAACCCGCCGCATTAGCCTCTGGCTTACCCCCGAAGCCAGGGTCGGGGACTATGTTATTGTCCACACCGGCTACGCCATAAATGTCTTGGACCAGAAAGAGGCTGAAGAGACCCTGGCTATGTTGGAAGAGATAGCGCGCTCGGCTGAGGAGGAGGGTTGAAGTATATCTCTGAATTCAGGCGCTCGGAGCTGGCTCAGGGCTTGCTCACCCAGATTCAGCGCCGCTCTAAGACGCCGGTGCGTTTAATGGAGTTCTGCGGCGGGCATACCGTGACCATATTTAAATACGGCATCCGCCAGCTCCTGCCCGAGACTGTTGACATGGTATCGGGGCCGGGCTGTCCTATCTGCGTTACCGCCAATGCCGACCTGGACAAGGCGATTGCCCTCTCCCAGATGCCGGGGGTAATCGTTGCCACCTTCGGCGATATGCTCAAGGTCCCGGGGAGCGATTCCAGCTTACAAGAAGCTAAGGCTGGTGGCGCCGATGTGCGCACCGTATATTCCGCCATGGACGCCCTTAAAATAGCCGGCTACAACCCCGATAAGTCCATAGTCTTCCTCGGCATTGGCTTTGAGACCACCGCCCCCACTATTGCCGCCTCCGTCCTTCAGGCTGAGGAGGAGGTGCTCAGGAACTATTACGTCCTTTCTTTACATAAGCTCTGTCCGCCGGTAATCAGGGCTCTGCTTGATGCCGGCGAGCTCAAGCTTCATGGGCTTGTCTGCCCGGGTCATGTGAGCGCTATTATCGGCTCCCGCCCCTGGGAATTCATCGCCCGGGACTACGGCGTCCCCTGCGTCGTCTCCGGCTTTGAGCTGCTGGACATCCTGCAGTGTGTGGATATGCTGGTAGATCAGGTTGAAGACGGCAGGTCTCGGGTTGAGATTGCCTACCGGCGGGCGGTGCGCCCCGAGGGTAATAAGCAAGCCCTGAAGCTTATGAATCAGGTATTTGAGCCCTGCCCGGCTCAGTGGCGGGGGATGGGGGAGGTTCCAGATAGCGGCTTGAAGCTAAAGAAAGAGTACCAGCGCTTTGATGCCGAACTTGCCTTTGATATTAAACCTGTCCCCACCCGCGAGCCTGCGGGCTGTATCTGCGGCGATATTCTGCGCGGGGTTAAGACCCCGGCTGACTGCAAGCTCTTCGGCAAGGTCTGCACCCCGGAAAATCCGGTAGGACCGTGCATGGTGTCTTCTGAGGGCAGTTGCTCGGCATCCTATCTCTATGGAGTCGGTTTTGAAGGATAAAATTCTATTAGCTCACGGCAGCGGCGGCAAGCTCGCCCACGAACTGGTGGAGAAGAGCCTGGTTAAAGCCCTGGCTAATCCCCTTTTAGCCAAGCTTGACGACTCGGCGGTTTTTGATTTCAGCGGCAGGCTGGCTTTCACCACCGATAGCTATGTGGTCAGCCCCATCTTCTTCCCCGGCGGGGATATCGGCAAGCTTGCCGTCTGCGGCACGGTCAACGACCTGGCTATGTCCGGCGCTAAACCCCTTTATCTAAGCCTCTCATTTATTATTGAGGAGGGGCTTTTACAGAGCGAGCTGAAAAAAGTGGTGGACTCTGTCCAGAAGGCGGCTAAGGAGGCGGGGGTGGACATTGTCACCGGAGACACCAAGGTGGTGCACCGTGGCAGCGCCGATAAGCTCTTTATCAATACCGCCGGCGTGGGCATAATAGCGGAGGGAATCAATATATCCGGCAGCAACGCCAAGCCGGGAGACAAGGTGATTCTGAGCGGGACTATCGGCGACCACGGCATCGCCGTGATAAGCCGGCGAGAGGAACTGAGCTTTTCTACCAACCTTGAAAGCGATTGCGCCCCCCTCGGGGGCTTGGTGGCTGATATGGTAAAAGCCAGCCCCAATATCCATTGCCTGCGAGACCCCACCAGGGGAGGGCTGGCTACCAGCCTGAATGAGCTGGCGAAGCAATCAAAAGTTAGCATAAGAATTGAGGAGGAGAAAATTCCGGTGCGGGAGGAGGTTATGGCTGCCTGCGAGATGCTCGGCTTTGACCCCCTTTATGTCGCCAACGAGGGCAAGCTGGTGGCTATAGTCCCGCCCAATGATGCCGATAAAGTTCTCAAGGCAATGCGAAAGAACCGCTATGGTAAAGATGCAGTTATCATTGGTGAGGTGGGGTCAGATAAACCGGGGCGGGTGGTAATGGAGACCGCTCTGGGAGCTTCCCGCATCGTTGACATGTTAACCGGAGATTTGCTGCCCAGGATTTGCTGAAATGCATGAGCTAAGTATAACTCAGAGTATGCTCAACCTTGTCCTGGAAGAGGCGGAGAAGGCGAAGGCTAACAAGGTGGGGAAAATCAACCTGGTCATCGGCGGGATGACCGGCGTTGTCGGCGAGTGCGTGCGGTTTTATTTTGATTTGCTGAGCAAGGGGACGCCGGCTGACGGGGCGGCTCTGGCTATTAAGGCTGTGTCAACACAGGCTAAGTGCCGGGACTGCGGTAAACTCTTTGAGGTAAGTGAGTTTGACTGGACTTGCCCTGGCTGTAGTGGTAATAATATAGAAGTCGTCGCCGGTAAGGAGCTTTTCGTAGAAAGCATTGAGGTGGAATAAATGGAAATAAAGGTGGTCAAGGACATCCTTGACGCTAACGAGCGCATGGCGCAGAGAAACCGAAAGCTATTTGACGGCAACAATCTATTTGCCGTGGACCTGATGTCCTCACCGGGCGCAGGCAAGACCAGCCTTATTTTGCAGACGCTAAAGAATCTAGAAGGGAAAATAAAAATGGGCGTTATTGAGGGTGACGTTAGCTCGAGCCTGGATGCCGAGGCAATCGGCAAAGAGGGTATACCCGTGGTTCAGATAAATACCGGCGGGGGGTGCCACCTTGATGCTAATATGCTCTCTACCGCCCTGGACAGTGTGCCGCTTGGGGAGCTCCAGCTCCTCTTTATTGAAAATGTGGGCAATCTAATCTGCCCCGCCGAGTTTAGCCTCGGCGAGCATAGAAGGGTCCTGATTTCAAGCATCCCTGAGGGGGACGACAAGCCGTTTAAGTATCCCTTGATGTTTAACACCGTGGATGCGGTGCTTATAAACAAGATTGACCTTCTGCCCTATCTCAAGTTTGATATTGATGCCTTTTCCCGGACGGTCAAGGGGATGAACCAGAAGGTGGAAATCTTCCCCATCTCCTGTACCACCGGTGAGGGGATTGAGCAGTGGGTCTCCTGGCTTCTGAGCCAGATGAAACGTCCCGTGTAGGAGGGGAATATGCCCAACGGATATGAGATAAATGAATTAGCCAAGGAAGAATCGTGGCGGCTCTTCCGCATAATAGGGGAGCTGGTTGAGGGCTTTGATACCCTTTCCGGGATAGAGCCGGCGGTAACCATATACGGTTCGGCTCGGCTCCGCCCCGATAATGAGCTCTACCGCCAGACCGAGGAGATAGCCCACCGCCTTGGTGAGCTTGGCTTTTCCATTATAACCGGCGGCGGGCCGGGGGTGATGGAGGCGGCAAATAAGGGGGCGCGCGAAGCCGGCGTTACCTCGGTCGGGCTTAACATTCAGCTACCTGAGGAGCAGGAGTGCAATGCCTACGCCACGCAGACAATAACCTTTCATCACTTCTTTGTGCGTAAGGTCATGCTGGTGAAGTATGCCACCTCGTTTATCATAATGCCCGGGGGGCTGGGGACGCTTGATGAGCTAACCGAGGTGCTAACATTGATGCAGACCGGTAAGATAAAGCCCTTCCCCGTAGTGTTGTTCAATAGCGAATACTGGGAGGGTCTTCTCCACTGGTTGCGGAGCTCGGCGCTGCCAAGAGGGTGTATCTCCGAAGAAGACTTCAACCTTCTGAGAGTCTGTGACCACCCCGATGAGGCGATTGATATTGTCCAGAGCTGGCACATGAAGCACGAGGTTAAGGGCAAGAAGGCACTGCTTGGGAGCTAGGCGCCAGCTTTATTACGAAGGCTTTGAAGCCTTAACAATGGGTATGAGGCGGGATGCTATCTGGAGGAGGAACTGGCTGTGCCAGTCAAAGTAAGAATTCTTGGTGGTGGCGATAAGCTCCGGCACTCCCTTTTTGCTAGCCAGTTGGAACAGGTAGTCTATATAGTTGTTGTCCAGCTTGCCCAATAAGTTCCGCGCCCAGTAGCCAATGGTCAGCTCCCGGCTTAACCTAGCCCGCCACTTCTTTTCATAGTCTGAAAGGGCAGCGGCTGAAAAATTACCCGCCCGAAATGCCTGGTGGATTACATCGGTAGCTATGTTAGCACATAGCAGCCCGTAATAGATGCCACCGCCGGTGGTTGGCTTTACCTGCCCCGCAGCCTCACCGACCACCAGAACTCGGTTAGTATAGGTTTTGGGTAGCGGCCTCAGGGGGATAGTACCATAGCTAGCCGGGACATCGCGGGAAGCTATTTTGCCTTGGTGAGAGAGAATGTCCAGTAAATTTTTGAGGCGGGAATCTGCCTGATTGCGGGTGAGTAAGCCGGCTAAGCCCTTACCGTTCGCCGTCGGCACCAGCCAGGCAAAACCGCCCGGCGCCAGGCTTTTATCAAAATAGACCTCCACTTCATCAACCCCATTTATATCTACCTCAGCCTGAGCGCCAAGGACAAATTGCTTTATCTCACCCAAGCCCAACTTTGCGGGCAATGTTGAACCGAAGCCAGAAGATATGATGGCTGCCTCGGCTTTGAGGGTTGTCTTCTTATGCCGGTCATTGACTCTCACCTCAACAGCATCAGCTCCGGGCAGGATGTCCGTCGCCTTCGTTCCGAAAAGATAGTCGGCGCCGGCTTCCTGGGCTTGTTCTGCCAGGCTCATGTCAAGGCGGGCGCGGTCGACAATGGCGCTTACCGGACCTTCACGGCACAGCCTTAGGCACCTTCCTGAAGGGGAAAGGAGTTTAGCCGAGCTGGCTTGTCTCAGAACGAGGCTCCGGTCAAGGGCAAAGGCTCTCAGGCATTCCTGGCTGATGATGCCGGTACAGCAGATGCCATCGCCAGCCTGCCCGTTCTTCTCCACAACCAGAACCCTGTAGCCAAGGAGGCTTAACCTTTGGGCGGTATGGCTTCCACAGGGTCCGGCACCGATAATTATAATGTCGTACAAAGCTGCTCCATAATGGCAAATACTAGGTTTTCAGCAGTCCGATTACGGCCAGGGCACTGAGGCCAACCCCGGCAATGACTGCTCCCACCCAGCCAAGGAGCCATAGGCAAACAACAATGGCACCGGCTATTACTACCCCGCAGGCGATGGAGAGCAGGGCACGGCTGAACCTGATGCCGAGGAGGAAGGCAATAATAGAGCCAGTCCAGGCGCCAGTCCAGGGAAG
>CAZUHO010000050.1:0-6082 GCA_964620725.1 uncultured Dehalococcoidales bacterium | reverse complement strand
AGCCCCATCATGAACCACCGCCTCATCACCCGCTCGGGTGGGGTAACCATCCCCGTGGCTATGGGCAAGCCCGTTTCCGCCCTCTTGATATACTCCTTGAGGGAGAAGGTGTTGACATAAAACAAGCCGCCGATCTTAGTATAGGCGCTAATCCCCACCCCGATATTCTCATCGCGGGTGCAGGTTAAATACTGCAGCCCGCCCCTGTTGGTGAAATCCCAGCAGCTGGACTGCTTATAGCCGTTAGCGGTGAGGGAATCGCAAACGGTATAGAACATCTCCCTTTCCAGGCTAGGAGAGGGGGTAACGAGCCGCCCCTTCTGGACATCGCGATACCAGCGGGTATGGGGAAAGAGCATGAGAGGGTAATATGAAATTTGATGGACCTCGGTCTTAGCCGCCATCTCTAGGTCGCTCAGCAGGCTGGGAATTTGCTGCTGGGGCAAGCCGTGTAGCAGGTCAATGCTAACGTAGAACCCCTCGCTGAGCAAAAGCTCTATAGCCTTGAGCACAGCCTTGGCGCTATAGCCCCGCCGCATGCCTCCCAGAACTTCATGGTTAAAGGACTGCACCCCCAGGCTGATTTTGGTGACGCCGGCCTGCTTCACCGCCCGGCACATCGTCTCGTTTATATCCTCGGGGTTTGCTTCAAAGCCGACCTCACCCTCCATATCAAATTTAGACCTGATATGCTCCATAATCTCAACTATCCCCTCCCAGGTGAGGCTGGGGGTACCGCCGCCGAAGTAGACGTCACCTATCTTGATTCTCCCCAGCCGCTCGCGGTAGGTCTGGATTTCCTTCTTCACCGCCTCAATATAAGGAGCAACCTTCTCCGGGGAATACTGCAGGCTGTGAAAACAGCAGTAAGGGCACAGCCGGCGGCAGAAGGGGAGGTGAACATACCAGCCGATGCCATTCAGGTCAGCGGTAAACTCCGGCTCAATGGGGGAGAACCTTGTCCCTTTAAGCCCCCTTTTTATCATAGATGGCGCCATTCTCTCTGCAATCATGCTATTACTCCTTCTCTCGCACCCCGGTGACGACAAAGACCGGGTTCAAGGCTTCTAACCGGGTAAGCTCCATAACGCTGGTGCTGCGGGCTATATTGACCAGGGTGACCTCAGGCATGAAACCTCTGGCTCTGAGAGCGCTAACGGCGGCACTCAGGTTCTCCAGAGCAACAATGTTAATGACAATGTGCCCGCCGGGCTTCAGTCGGCGGCTGACGAAGCCCACTATCTTTTGCATTCTTCCCCCGCTACCCCCGATAAAGACGGCGGTGGGGTTGGGCAGTTTGTTCAAGCCGTCCGGGGCAAAGGTCTGAACTACCTCAACATTGGGCACGTTAAACTTCTTAAGGTTTTTCCTGATTATGGCTATATCTTTATCATTCTTTTCTATGGCGTAGACGCGCCCCTTTCTGGTGAGAAATGAGGCTTCTATTGATATTGCCCCCGAGCCGGCGCCGATATCCCAGACAATACTGTCTTCAGTAAGCGCCAGCTTAGCTAAACTTACCGCCCTGACCTCCTGCTTAGTGATAAGCCCATCCCGACGACGGTGGAAGCTTGTTTCAGGAATCCCCAGTATTTGATGAGGTCTTGACTTGGATTTTTCCCTGAGCAGAATCAGGATGTTGAGGGGGGAGGGCTTCATCCGGCGTAAGCCGCGTAAATCAGTTTTAGTGACCTTCTCATCCTTACCGCCAAGGTCCTGGCAGACATAAGCCCGGTAGCCGCCGATACCATGTTCCAGCAATACCCGGGCGATATCAGCCGGCGTATGCTTATCGTCGGTGAAGATGCCGAGCTTATCGTTTAAGCGCACCGTCTCCACAATATTCTCGATGGGTCGGGAGTGAACGCTGACAAAGACGGCATCCTCCCAGCTCTCCTTGACGCGGGCAAAAGCCAGCTGCATGGCACTCACGTTAGGCATTATTTCAACAGCATCCCTGCCTAGTTTAGCCGTCAGATAGCTGGCTATCCCGTAAAAATTGGGGTCGCCTGAAGCCAAAGCAACCATTCGTTTATGCCCCAGGTTTCTCTTGATTGAATCAGCTACTTTAGCCAGGTTGTTTTTAATGGCAATCCTCTCTCCGCTTAGCGAGGGGAACATATCGAGCAGGCGCTTGCCGCCAAAGACTATCTCCGCCCCCTCCAGCAGACGGCGTACTTCTGGCAGCAGGCTGGGAGCACCCGAGGGTGCCACCCCGATAATATAGACCTTACGCTTTGGCATTACCCCTCCCCAGAATAATGCCGTCATAGCTGGTTATAATGCACTCCACCTCAAGCTTCCCCCCAGCTTTATTACGGCACCTTTCTGCCGCCAGCAAACAGAGTTTATTACAGAATTTTGGGGTGTATTCCGGCGGCAGCATCTTGCGGAGGTGATTGGCGGTAACTGCTTTCTTTAAGGACTGGACTATCTCCTCTGGTACGCCACAGTCAGCTGCTACCCCCGCCAGAAAATTGATATCCACCCGGGAATGGCTGACATTGGTATACATATGCCCGGCGGCAAGCTTGCTCAGCTTACCGGTCATGCCCCAGATAGTCACCTTAGCCAGACGCTTCTTGGCGCACTCCCCCAGGGAATAGCCGATGAAGTCTCCCGCCTGAAGGAAGCACTCCTCAGCCAGCGCCAGCTCGCGCTGGGCGAATTTTTCACTTCGCCTGCCCGTGGTCAGCACTATTTGGCGGCAACCACAGGCTACGGCTACATCTAATGCCTGAGAGATACAAGCCTTGTAGGCACTAACCGAATAGGGGATGATAACCCCGGTAGTACCCAGAATTGAGATGCCTTTTACTATCCCCAGGCGGGGATTTAGCGTTCTCCTGGCTAATCTTTCGCCTTCAGCTACCGAGATTACTACCTCAACGCCTTTACCGTTCTTTTTGGGCATTACCTCTCTCACCGAGCGCTCTATCATCCGGCGGGGGACGGGGTTAATCGCTGCCATACCGACTGGTATTTCCAGCCCGGGCTTAGTCACCACCCCCACTCCTTTGCCCCCACCAATACTGATGCCCGGTTCATCTTTCCAGGAAACCGTAGCCCAGATTTCAGCCCTATGGGTAACATCAGGGTCGTCACCGGCATCCTTTATCACCGAGCACGATGCCTGGCTGCGGTCAAAGAGGCATTGGTTGATCTTAAAACTGACCTGGGCGGTACCGGTAAGAGCAACCTGGACCTGGTTGACTACCTCCTGCTTGAGCAGTGCAATGGTAGCTGCCCGTGCCGCGGCGGCGGCACAGGCTCCGGTGGTATAGCCTGAGCGTAATGGCTCGCCTTTCTTTCTAGCCACTCCTGTCCCCGGCAATTTTTAGCAGGGCATTAATCGTAGCCACCGCCATGGCACTCCCGCCCCGAGTTCCAGCTACGGTGATATGGGGTACATCCCGCTTCATTAACTCATCCTTCGACTCTTTCGCCTGGATGAAACCAACCGGCATGCCCACAACAAGAGCCGGTTTTATTCCTTCGTTATCAATCAGCTCCAGAAGGGCCAGTAGAGCGGTGGGGGCGTTACCGATGGCGACTATGGCACCGTTAAGCCTCTTTCCCAGATGACGCATTGCCGCCGCGGCGCGGGTGGTATCCGGCTCCACCTCCCCCGTTTTATCCATGGCGCAGGAGATAGAACATCGGCAAGCTTCAGCCAGCTGTCTATTGATACCGGCAGCCACCATCTGAACGTCGGTGAAAATAGGGCTGCCCTTAGCCATGGCGCTGAGAGCGCTGGAAATTGCCGACGGGCTAAACTTTATCAGGGGTACAACCCGATAATCTCCACTGGCATGAACAATGCGCTTTACTACCAATCGCTCCTCTCCCGAGATATTCAGCGCTGGGGGTAAAAATCTTTCCGCGATCTCCATACTCTGCTGCTCGATGTCCTCAGGAGAGGTCGGTGAAGGGTGAGCGTTCATCAGCTCTGGAGCAGCCTCCTCTATGCGTTCTGCCACGCTAAAGATAAAATGCTCTCCTAACCCCAGGGGCTTGGTCACTATGAATTCCTTATCCCCATAGCTATCCTTAAGCTCCTCGATGAGCTGAGGGATGTCCTCAGTAATGTGTCGTCCTGCGAAAAGGAAGTAGGGCATTATTACTATCCGCTCCACCCCCTTTACTGCCAGAGACTCCACAGCTTCTTCCAGGGTGGGGTGATTAAACTGGAGAGCAGCCCCAATAACTTCTATGCCCGGCGTTAAGAGGGGTTTAACCCCCTCGGTAACCCCTCTCAGGGCTTGGGGCACTTCGGCAATACCTTGCTGGCCACGGCTGCCGTGGCATAGGATGATTATCCCCGTTGGTAGCATAATATCAACCTGACATTACTAGAAACAAGTCTGCTTGACAGTATACAAGTGTGGATGTTGCCTGTCAATAAGTATTGACAGAGGGTATATACTGGTATGTATACTGGTATGAGGTAGATTTGGCAATAGAGAAATATAGGAAAGCCAAGGGATAAGTGGGGGCAGGGAAGCGGCGGCTGTTAGTTTGGTCACCGGACGCCGTGGAGCCAATGGTGAAACCGACCACTTGTGTGGTCGGTTTTTGTTTTGCTTGGGAAAGGAGGTAGAGGTATGGCACAAAAAAGAGGTAGCAGTAAGACGTTAAAAAGAGGTGGCAGTAAGGCGCAAGGAAGAGCTGGCAGTAAGACGTTAAAAAGAGGTGGAGGTAAGGCGCAAAGAAGAAGTAGCGGGATGGCGCTAAAAGTTTATACAGTAATTATGTCCTTAGTTTGTATAGTTGCTGGCGTAGGTATAGGCTGGCTCACTACCAGGGGGAACCTAGAGGCTGCCCAGATAATGGGTGAGAGTCTAAGGGCTGAAAATGCGCAATATGCCTCTTCCCTAGCAGAAGCTACCCAGCAGGTAATACTAGCCAATATTACCATTGAGACATTAGAGCAAAAGCTAGCCGAATCTGAGAAGTTTGGTGCCTCCTGGTGGGAAAGGGCACACCCCAAGGAATTTAAGTCTGTTGACGAACTCAAGGCTTGGCTAGCTCAGGATGCTACTAACGACACTTTTTATATCTTTGGCGACGGCTGCCTATTGAATTATGACTGTGACGACTACGCTGTGGCCCTGGTGCGAAACGCCCTTTCGGATAGTTACTTGGTTTCATTACAGGTAGAAGACAACCACATGATAAATAGCACCATTATCGGCAACAAAATCTACTTTATTGATCCTCAGACTGATAAGGTCTGGTTCTGGGGATACAGGGACAGATAAGAGGAAAATCTATTGAGGATAAGGGGCTACGTGTTCTTCAGGCGCAGGTCAATAAGCTCGTAGCTCATCTCTTCTTCCTGCTGCAGTCTTTTAATCAGCCCGGGGATAGCATCATCGGTGCAAACTACAGTAAAAGACAAGCCGCACCGGGCAGCTTCGATAGCGGCTTCGGTAACGCCGTAAAGATAGCGAGGCTCAATATCTATCCGTCTTAGTGAGATCAAAGCCTCGATGCCAATAGCTCCGACCTGCTGGTTGTGGCTAACCTTGGCTTGCAGTAGCTCTAGGTCAGCTTGCCTTGACCCACCCCTCTGAATGCTAGGCACCTGTAGGATGGTTACCCTGCCACTGGTCAACTCTACCAATCCTTCGATTTGAGAGACATCCACATCCTCACCCCGCTTCACGCTTGATACGGCAATACCACGGGCGCCAGTATCTGTCTGGGCGGTAGCAAACAGCAGACCATCCTTCATCCTGAGCCCCACCGCCTGCCCCTGATTTACATCGGACTCAGCGATGGCAGCGCAGACAGTAATATTGGTGACCGCCTGTTCCACCAGAGAAGCATAGCTCCTGAGCTCTCTAAGTACCTTGAGCATCCAGTTTACTCCCTTGGTGCTCACTCTATAGCTAGAGCGACCAGTTGAGACAACCAGGTCCTCTTTAAGTAATTGATGGATATAGTCTGATATTGCTTGTGGCGTGATACCCAGCTTAGCCGCGATGCTCTTTTGCTGAATACTGGGGCCAGAGGCGGCAATTTCAACCAGTATCTGGAACCTGGTGGCAGAATTCTTATTTTGCAGTATCTCTACCAT
>CAZUHO010000049.1:0-6127 GCA_964620725.1 uncultured Dehalococcoidales bacterium | reverse complement strand
CGTAGACCCCCTTTGCCCTGGCAATATTGCTGTTGCAGGTTGTGAGCTCTCGGCCTCTGGTTTAATATCTTAAACCTCTTGTATCATTTGATACAAGAGAACGTATCAAATGATACGCCCGGCATTTTTAATAGACCAACAACTTCTGCTCACGCTTGCAAGGTGGTCGCAGCCCTAGCTAACTACACCGTTTGCGTAGCGACATTCGTCTGGCTACCCGCTGAAGCCATCTCTTGCTTGAGGTAACATTCCGATGAATTGTTACACCTAATTGATAATAGATCGTGATGGTCTTGTAGGCGTTTGACGTATTAACTACACATCCAAGAATTTGCCATCTTCTGTTGACTACTGATTTTTACCACTAGACCACGCCAGCGACAGGTTTTATCGGAATTCCTCAGGGATAAGGTCGGCAACTTTGGCTGTAGCCACAGCCACCGCTGAGTCGGCGGCACCGTAGTAAACTAACACCTCGTCCTCAGCATCAAGTATCTCTTTGTTACCTTCACGTGGCACTGCCCCACAGGTAAAAACCACATTGGGCACGCAGTGCATGCCAGGTTCTCCTATTTCGCACTTCTCCGTGGGTTCAAGAATAAAGTTGGGTGAGCGATAAAGGAGGATTCGTGGGTCACTCAAGTCAAGCAGCATCACCCCTAGCCGATAGATATGAAAATGGTCAGCACCGTGAGTGATGAGCAACCAGCCATACTTGGTCTTAATCGGTTGAGTCCCAGCACCAATCTTCCTCCCATCCCATGTCATGCCAGTTGTTGACCCGACCACTATTTTGTGCTCTTTCCGGGGCCAGGGACAACGCAGATGGGAAGAGAAGGTTATCCATATATGTGGGTCAACGCGGTGAAGCATGGCAAATCGCCCATTGAAGCGTTCGGGAAATAAAGTACCGTCTTTGTCGGTGAACCCGGGGAAAACCAGACCGTGTCTGTGCCAGGCTCCCCAGCGGTGGTTCAGGAAATCATTAACTCCAATAGAGGCGAGGGCAATTTGAGCCACTAAGCCGTCATAAGCGGTATACACCATGTAAAGGCGAGCGCCGATTAGGGTCAACCGAGGGTCTTCACACCCTCTGGTTTCACTCTTTCTCCCTGGCTCAAATATTGGTTCTTCGAGCCTTTCGGTGAACTTAAATCCATCTTTACTTACCGCCAGTCCAAGGCGAGAGACGTTATCCTCTCCCAAAGCCCGATAGATGAGATAAACCCTGCCCTCTAGATTTATGACACCTGGATTGAAGACGCCTTTTGCTTCCCATGGGTGCTCCTTAATGGTCTCAAGTATGGGATTGGCAGCAAAACGGCTCAGGGCTCCTGCCGGCGGCTGCCCAGGGGTGGCAATTTTTTCTGGCATTACCCCCTCGGCTTCTTTTACTTCCCCGAGTAGCATCGGAGCTAAATCCTCCCATTCCCTGCCCTCCTCCATGAGGTCTATAATCTTTTCCTCTATTGCTTCCTCCTTGCCTCCCCCCGCTTTGAAATACTCGGTGAGGAATTCCCGTGAAGACCAATCCCGCTCCACATGCTGGGAAAGAGGCGGAGGCAATCCTTTGCCTCCATTAAAGCTATAACTCGCCCAGGTCCAGGCGGAGCAGGGGATGAAGGTGCCATCGGGAAGGACAAAAGCCAGGTGATAAGAATCAATCATATTATTGAGAAGGACGATTAATCTAGCTTTGTCCTCTCCGGCTTCTTGATGAAACCTACGCGCCATTTCCCTCAATCGTTCTACCAGCACCCGCTGATGCCCGTTTTCAAAAATATTATGGGCTGATAGTGGCTCCCTCCCCCAATGACCCTCTAATGAATTTATCACCTTTTCCCCGAAGTCTTTCCTTTCCTCGGCGAAACTTCGCCATATCTTACCGAACCTCTCAATCTCGATAATAGCCTTGGCAATATGGGTAAAGTAACGCAGTTTGGGGAACTCGCCGCCCATGCCCTTGTGCAGGTTGCTTATTACTACCCTCCCGGTAATCTTGCTAAGAGCACCGATTTCTTTCATCTCTACCAGCGAGGGAAATTCTTTATGGCGGATCACCAGTGGTTTCACGGCGCGAGTTCCAAAATGCTCGGGGCGGACAATTTTCTTGATTAGCCCCCATATCTGCTCCACATATTCTTGCTCTTCTGACCAACCAGCCAGGGCTAGAGCATCATTGGGTTCATATTGGCTGAGCAGTGCATCAAGGTTGCTGTAGCCTAGCTTGGTCAGCAGATTGTAAGGGGGGTATTGCCACAAAAACCTGGAAGCCATTTCCGGAATCAAAGCAAAGCTATCCTGATGGGGGAAATGACGAAATATGGCCTCGGCTACCTCCTGCGTTCCTTCCACAGCGGAAAGCTTTCCCGGCAGGAGAGTCTGGTCTATTTCCCCCTCCAGCTGGTGCATAAAATGCCTTATTCCCTCCGCTATTTCCAGGGAATTGGCATCTCGGGGAACTTTCAGCTTTTCATAAACGAATTGTTCAAATCCCCTCTTGTATCTATCAAAAATGGAATCGTAGGTGCCATTGGCAGTAGCTACTACATTCCCCTCCGGGGTAGTGAGTTCTGAGGGCACTACCAAGGGGACACCAGGAATGAACTCACGGTAGGTCACCTTAGGCACCGGCGGCTTGAAGGCTTCCCCCCTCGTTTCCCACGCCGCTAGGAAGTCTGATTTCTGCCGAAGAAATTCATTCGCCAGCGACTCTATTTGCCCCTGGGCTTCCAAAGATGCCAGACGTTCTGCTTCCTGAGGGAGGGAGCGTTTCATCCTATTTTTCAGGGCTTGTATTCCCAGGGCAAAGCTGCCCAGGCACCCCTCATAAAGGGGGATAAAGGAATTCAACAGGTCATCCTTTGCAAATTCCCGTCGAAAAGCAAAATCCAGCAGAAGGTGATAGACAATTTGTGCCCACAGCTGAGCCGGCAAGGTAAACCGTTTAGTCTCAGTTCCGGCTAGCTCCTTCAGTTGGTGGTAAACTTCCTGGGGGAGAATCCTCTGGTAAAGGGAATGGAATTCGTTGAACCCTCGTTTATATCTTGCTATCAGTTGCTGAGGAATTATCTGCACCTCATCGGGTTGTTGTGCCTTCCTGACCCCGAAGGTAGCCAGAGGCTTTAGTGAAGGTAGCTCATCAATCTTCCCTATTTCTCGCCACCATTTTTTATCAGCCATGATTTGCTCGAACAGCACTCTGACTAGCTTGCGCAGCACCAGCTCTGCCTTTCCCGCCGTTGGCCAGTGAACCTTTATTCCCAGGTTAGCTTCACAAACTCGGGCTTCATTGGTAATGGCTATGGTAGCCAGCCAGCTATCTATACCATAGCCTCCAATATCGGTACTCCACGGGGTTTTCAGATAGGTTCGAAGCAAGCGGTGAGAAATCCCCCATTGTCCCCCTACCAGGTCATGAATGGGACAACCATAGACCGCTGTGAGCAGTGGATAAAGCACATGAGTGGAAATAGGGGACTCAAAGTAATGGCGGTTAAATCGAGAGATAACCAAATCCGCCTTCTCCCTCTTAATAGGTTCAAGGAGAAGGTTAATCCAATCTGGGGCGAGCCCTTCAGTCTCTCCATTCCTCTCCCGGCTTCTCAAATCAGCTTCCACGATGGCCAGGTCAGCACCGAGGATTCGGGCTACTTCCATAATTGCCCGCAAAGCCCAGCCCTTCCCATTTATCCTTTCGTCATTAAGCAAGAAAGCAATCTGGCTTATCTCGCTGTTTTGAGGTAGGTCATTCACTACCTTGAGGGCTTTCCCCCCTGCCGGGGAGCCAACGGCTACGATGGTGCATTTCTGGTCGGGATAGAATTCCTCCAGCCCTTCCCTTACCGTTTTCAACACTGCCCCGATAGTGTCGGCTTCGTCATAGAAGGGAATCCCCACCACCATCCCAGCCTCGCCTATTTTCTCCGCTTGACTTAATGGCTCTTCTATAGCCTCTCTGAAGCATTCCTCGCTTTTCTGGAGAGAGGCTACTTCTACCTTTTCCCAGGGGGTGCTGATTTTGGAACTTGAGCCGGAAGAGGTATGATTGATGCCCTTCACGCTATTCTCCTTCAAATAGACACCGGAAAAAGGACACTAGGAATTTTCGCATAACTGCAATAATTTTTGCAATCCGCCAATCCTTTCTCCCAAGTTTAGCATCACCTTGCCCCGGTGTGAACTCCCCAGCCAATTCTTTAGTGTTACCGCCATAAAACGAGTTGTATTATGCCTTTGAACAGGGATTTATAGTATGAGCATGAAGAGAAGTGGCGTCAATGATATACACCTAAGCGGGTTGATTAAATGTGCTCCGCGGTTGATGAAGCAGCCATGGTGTCAATAGCCTGAATCGGTGGGGGTGAATATGGCAACGAGCGGCTAGGCGTTGAGGATAAAATACTCTCAGCCAGCTCATAATGTCTCCGAGCTTGATTTTTCCAGGAGAACTTTATGGCATAGCCTAGCGCTCTTTGCTCTATCCTTTCCCCAAGAGCCGGGTTGAGTATGAGGTTTGTTATCTTAGACAGCACATACCTCAGGTCTGTGCCCACAATCCCGCCTGCCTCTTTAATGTCCTCACCAACACCCTCCAAATCGCGGCAAGCTACTATGGCACCGGCACCCAGGGCATGTGATAGAAGACCACTTTGAGTGCAATCGTAAGGCCAGTAGAAGTTGACATCAAAAGCCCGCTGCGCCAGAGGAAGTATACCATGAGGCAACCGAACCTCGAGAAGAAATTTATCCCTGCTATTCTGCCATCTCCGCAGCTTTTCAGCGTAGATTCTCTGCAATTTGTCTCTGGGGACACCAATGCGTACCGCTACGATTCTCCGGTGGGGGATAGCCTTCTGCAGACCATCTCTGGCAGCATAAAGCAACTCAGAGTTCTTCATAGGTTCCAGGAATCCGGTCTGGCCTACCACCACAGTGTCTGAGTCAAGGAATATCCGCCGCTTATGCAGGGCTTCTTTTGTTTTTCGATTAAGGCCTGATTCGTAGAGCAGGAAGTCGTTGAGTTTCTCTTTAGCCTCCTTACGACTGAGGCGACTTATCTCTGGATAAGGATTTATGCCATGCTTCATGATATAGACCTTGTCGCGGTGTTCAGGGAATGCCGAAGTGACGGCATGGTAAACGCCGCGACTGAAAACGGTGATAGCCTCGACGTAAGGCAGCAAGACTTTCAATAGGTCATATTGATTCCTGCGTAGACCGGTCGGAGTTTCGAAGCTTTGGAAATGAAGGGTGTGAAAAGTCACCACCTTCGGTACATTCAGGTTCTTGAGCATAGCAGTGAACTGTATGCTACCAGGCCAGATGCCATTCTCGTGCTGAAACCACAAGACGGCATCTTCATTTTTGGCGCCAAGTTCTTTAAGCCCCTGCATAATCACCGGGGCAGAGAACTCACGGCGACCGGGTATGCCGTACCAAACCCGACCTGTCACTGCCTCGTCATCAAGTGTTAGTGGCGCGCTATACCTCTTGAGGTCAAAAGATATCACGCCCCACCTTCCAGCCGGAATCTCACGAGCAACAAAGTTCGTGTAGTCAGCTATCCCGCACATTATAGGCTTGTGTGTTCCCACGAAGTAGATAGATGCCATTTTAGTACCTTTTATATCTCTGTTTCCGCCCACCCTGTTGAGGTGGATCAAGTAGCCGAAAGCCTTTAACTGACATTTTAAGAAACGTGGAGCAGAAAAGTCATAAAATGATTAGGGGAAAAGTTACAAAACTATGACATTTACAGGATAATATGCGGGTGTCTTAAACATCACCTAGTAACTTAAACTAAGGTAAATAAAGTTTACAATAAAATGGCTCTTCTTGTCAAGGCATACAAACCTGCTCTTAAGAAAGATTGCCATAGCTAAATCCAGTGGTCTTGGCTTGCCTAGCACTGACCACATGGTCCATTGTTTACCGCAGCACAAATTGGCTAAATGTGGAGTTGTAATTATGCCCCCTTGTTTTGCCAAAGCTGACGTCTCATGATGAGGCGAGGCGCCAGTTGAAATACTGAATGATGTTTATTCAGAGCTTAAGTCTAGACCGAAAGATTTCGCTCTTTTTTCAAAATCTTCCTGAGATTCATCTTCCCAAGGAAGATATTTAA
>CAZUHO010000048.1:0-6221 GCA_964620725.1 uncultured Dehalococcoidales bacterium | reverse complement strand
GTAAGGCGTGTTTACTACCAGGAGCCCCTGGAGACCAGGGAAGTTGCGGTCAACCCCAATACCCTGGTAGTAGGAGGGGGTATTGCCGGCATTCAAGCGGCTCTGGAGATTGCCGATTCCAAGCATGAGGTCTATCTGGTGGAGAGGGAGCCCAGCGTTGGGGGGCATATGGCGCAACTGGACAAGACCTTCCCCACTCTGGATTGCTCGGCATGCATTCTCACCCCCAAGATGAGCCTGGTGGGTGCCCATCCCTATATCGAGCTGATGTCCTACGCCGAGGTGGCCGATGTCTCCGGCTATGTTGGCAATTTCAAGGTCAAGATAAACAAGAAGGCGAGATATGTCGATGTTGATAAGTGTACTGGCTGCAGCGAGTGCGCTAATGTTTGTCCGGTTACGGTACCAAATGAGTTTGACCTTGGGCTGAGCCAGAGAAAGGCAATATATAGGCCCTTCCCTCAGGCTGTGCCCAATGCCTTTACTATTGATAAGGGGGGCTACCCACCGTGCCGCGCCGCCTGTCCGGCGGGGGTCAATGCCCAGGGGTATGTCGCCCTTATTTCTCAGGGCAAGTTCAAAGAAGCCCTTGAGGTGTTGCGGCGAACCATGCCCTTTGCCGGCGTCTGCGGGCGTGTTTGCACTCACCCCTGTGAACTGGAGTGTGAGCGGGGGAAGGTTGACGAGCCTGTGTCCATCCGCGCTCTAAAGCGTTTTATGTCTGATTACGAGATGAAGGTAGGCAGAAAGAAGGCAACCCCGATTGAGCGGACGAAGGAAGATAGAGTAGCTATTATTGGCTCTGGTCCAGCGGGACTGGCCTGTGCCTATGACCTGATACGAGATGGCTACCCGGTTACCGTCTTTGAGGCTGCGGCCAAGAGCGGTGGTCTGCTGCGCTATGGTATCCCTGAATACAGGCTGCCCAAGAAGGTGCTGGATAACGAAATTAGCTATATTAAAGAGCTGGGGGTGGAAATAAAGACCAATGCCCCGGTGAAGAAAATTGAGGATGTCTTTAAGCAGGGCTATGAAGCCATATTCCTGGCTACCGGTGCCTGGGAAAGCGTAAAGATGGGGATACCCGGCGAAGACGCCAAGGGTGTAATCCATGCCCTGGACTTTCTGAAGCGGGTGGGCTTAGGGGCTAAGGTGAGCCTTGGGGAGAGGGTGGCAGTTATTGGCGGGGGCAATGCCGCTGTAGATGCGGCTAGAGTAGCCCGCCGTCTTGGAGCAAAAGAGGTCTCTATCGTCTATCGGCGCTCCCGAGCCGAGATGCCCGCCGAAGCCAACGAGGTGGATGCCGCCGAGGAGGAGGGGATAAAGCTTAACATCCTGTCAGCGCCGGTCAAGGTCTTGACTAAGGGTGAGCGGGTAACTGGCATGCGGTGTATTCGGATGGAGCTGGGGGAACCCGATGCCAGCGGTCGGCGGCGCCCGGTACCGATTAAGGACTCGGAATTTGATATGGATGTTGATAGCGTAATTATGGCCGTGGGGCAGGCAATAGACAAGACAGCGCTTCCCAAGGAGCTTGAATACACTTCGTGGGGGACACTGGCTGTTGACCAGGTAACCCTGCAGACAAACGTTGAGGGTATTTTTGCCGGTGGCGACCTGGTTTCTGGTCCCGCCGATGTCATTGCTGCCATTGCTGCCGGGAAGGAAGCCGCCATCTCAGTCGACCGCTACCTCAGGGGGGTTGACCTGAAGGCGGGGAGACCAGCCCCTATTACCAGGGTGAAAGAGGTGTCAAAGGAAGGAGTAACACCCAAGGCAAGGCATTCTATACCGACCCTTGACCCTCAGAAGCGTAAGGGCTTTGCCGAGGTTGAGCTTGGCTTTGATGAAAAGACGGCCATTGAGGAAGCCAAGCGTTGCCTGAACTGCGGCGTGTGCTCGGAGTGTCTGGAGTGCGTTAAGGTATGCCAGGCGGGGGCAATAAACCAGGATATGGAGGAGGAGGTAGTGGAGGTGGATGTGGGTAACATAATCGTGGCTACTGGCTATGATGCCTTTGACCCAACCCCTCTCTACCAGTATGGCTACGGGCGTCTGGATAATGTCATTACTGCCCTTGAGTTTGAGCGGATGATTAATGCCTCAGGACCAACCGCAGGCGAGGTTTTTCTTAAGGACGGCTCCCATCCCAAGACGGTGGGCATTATCCACTGCGTGGGTAGTCGGGACGAGAAGTATCATGAGTATTGCTCACAGGTGTGCTGCATGTACTCAATGAAGTTTAGCCACCTGATAAGGGAACATGTCCCCGGAGCCCAGGTCATTGAATTCTATATTGATCTAAGGTGCGTGGGCAAAGGCTTTGAGGAGTTCTACAATCGCGTTCTTGCGGAAGGGACTACTTTTATCCGCGGTCGCCCGGCTGAGGTAACCAATATCGCCGAGAGCCCCGAAGAAGAGGGCAAGCTTATTATTATCGGCGAGGATACCTTAATCGGGCGCAAGCGCCGTGTCCCGGTTGATATGGTAGTGCTGAGCACAGCACTTCAACCCAGGGCAGATGCCGAAGATGTTGCCCGCCTATTCTCCGTTAGCCGCAGTGCCGACGGCTTCTTCCTGGAGAAGCATCCCAAGCTTGACCCGGTAGCCACCATGAACGATGGCATTTTCGTGGTAGGCTGCTGCCAGTCGCCCAAGGATATTCCTCAGACTGTGGCTCAGGCTTCAGCGGCTGCCGCCCGGGCTCTGGCTATGATTAGTGCTGGCTCAATAGAGGTTGAGGCTGCTACCTCTGTCGTCGTTGAGGAGCTCTGTTCCGGGTGCAAGACGTGTAGCACCCTCTGTCCCTACAATGCTATTTCCTTCGACGAGGAGAAAAAGGTCTCTGTTATTAATGATGCCCTTTGCAAAGGCTGTGGCGTGTGTGTTGCTGCCTGTCCCAGCGGTGCCATTATCGGCAGGCACTTTACTACCGAGCAGCTTATGGCTGAGATAGAAGGGGCATTGGTATAAGAAGGAGGGGTATAAATGGCTGAGGTGAGCTTTATTGATGAGGTTTGTTCCGTCCCCGGCGGCGAGTCTATTCGCTCCTGTATTCAGTGCGGTGTGTGCACCGGCTCCTGTCCTACTGCCACCAAATGGGACTACCCACCGCGGCAGGCTATCGCCATGGTACGGGCTGGGCTGAGGGATGAGCTACTATCCAGCAATTCAATGTGGTTCTGCTCTTCCTGTTATGCCTGCACTGTACGTTGCCCGCGAGACATTAAACCCACTGATATTATGCATGCCCTGGAAGTCCTAGCTATCAAGCATGGCTTGAGCACCAAGCGAAGCCGGACGCCGGTGATGTATCAATGCTTTGTTGACTCGGCTAAGGGCAATGGGCGGGTGTATGAGCTGGGCATGATGATAAAGCTCTTCCTGAAAACCAACCCCTTTGCCGCCCTTAAGCTGGCGCCGGTGGGACTGGGACTGTTTTTGCATGGGCGCCTGCCACTGAAGCCAAGCCGAATAAAAGGGGTAGGCGAACTTAAGGCTATACTGAATAAGGCCAAAGCCCTGGGAGGTGCCAAGTGAAAAAGTATTCCTATTACCCTGGTTGCTCCTCCGAGGCTACAGCTTCACCCCTGGGTCTTTCGGTTATACCTGTGGCTAAGGAACTAGGTATGGACTTGGTTGAGCTTGAGGACTGGAACTGCTGTGGCTCCAGCCCCTACGGCTCAGTAGATAAGCTGCAGGCGACGGCTATTGCCGCCAGAAACCTGGCTTTAGCGGAAAAGACCGGGCTTGAACTGGTAACCCCGTGCTCCAACTGCTATGTTGTCCTGGGTGGAGCCAATGACAATCTTAAGGAACACCCTGTCCTCAAAGAGCAGGTAGGTAAGGCACTGGCGGTGGCTAAGCTGAGCTATAAGGGAGGAGTGCGGGTTCGGCACCTGGCTGAGGTCTTGTATAGCGATATTACCCCCGAGGTCATCGGCTCTAAGGTAACCAAGCCCCTTAAGGGGCTTAAGGTAGCACCGTACTACGGCTGCCAGCTGGTTCGCCCCAACGGCTTTGATGACCCGGAATCCCCCCACTCGCTGGATGAATTGGTAGCCAGCCTGGGGGCTGATGTCGTACCCTGGCAGATGAAGGTCAGTTGCTGCGGTAGCTCTCTGGTTATGCCGGAGCAAGAGGTAGCCTTAGGACTGATTAATAAGATTTTGCGCAATGCCCAGGAGAACGGTGCCCAGTGCCTGGTTACCCCCTGCCCATTGTGCCAGATTAACCTTGATGCCTATCAGAGCCAGGTCAATAGCCGTTTTAAGACCAAGTATAACCTTCCCGTTCTGTTTGTTACTCAGCTAATCGGTGTTGCCCTCGGTATCAAGCCTGACGACCTGGCTTTGTCGCGAAACATTGTATCACCAATGCGGGTATTAGCCCCTTATCTTTAAATTGAAGTTGATATGCGCCTGAGCTACATCATAGGGCCGCTAGTCGTTTTGTTTCTAGCTTTAGTCCTTTCCGCCTACTTTTATCACCTGCTTCCCGCTGACTTAGCTACCCACTTTGGGCTTGATGGCACACCTGATGGCTGGCTCAGCCGGGAGATGACCATGGTCTGGATGCTCCTGCCCCAGCTTGTCTTCGTCCTTGTGGCCTGGGGTGTTGCCTGGGGGGTAACCAGACTCAGCCGCCGCTTCGGGCAAATGAAAGGCACCGGGGTAAGGACAGAAGGGGTGGTTCTCTTCATGGGCAACATCATTGCCCTCCCCCAGCTACTGCTCTGCTTTGCAATGGTTGATATTTTCAGCTACAATCTGTACCAAAGGCATCTCATGCCGATGTGGATATTTCCTCTAGTTGTCCTGGGACTGGTTACAATTGCCGTAGGGACATTCCTGTTCTATATTTTTTCTAAGATAAGAGGAGGGCAGCGTGGCTGAGCCGGCGAGGGTTGATATGACAAAGATTGTCTCTCTGTGCCAGCGGCGGGGCTTTATCTTCCCCAGCAGCGAAATCTACGGCGGCCTGTCCAGTTGCTGGGACTACGGGCCTCTGGGTGTGGAGCTGAAGCAGAACGTAAAACGAGCCTGGTGGCGGGCGGTAGTCCAGGAGCGCGATGATATCGTCGGTCTGGATGCCAGCATCCTGATGCACCCCCGCACCTGGGAAGCCAGCGGGCACCTTGAAGGTTTTAAAGACCCCCTGGTGGAGTGCAAGAGCTGCCATTTGCGCTGGCGTGCTGATGAGGTAAAGGGTGACAAGTGCCCTTCCTGCGGTGGTGAGCTAACCGAGCCCCAAATGTTTAATTTGATGTTTAAGACCTTTATCGGTCCCGTTGAAGAGCAGGCTAGCGTTGTTTATCTGCGCCCGGAGACGGCTCAGGGTATGTTCGTCAACTTTGAGAACGTGGTCAATACCACCAGAAAGAGGCTGCCCTTCGGCATGGCTCAGCTAGGCAAAGCCTTCCGCAACGAGGTTACCACCGGCAACTTTATCTTCCGCTGTCGTGAGTTTGAGCAGATGGAGATAGAATTCTTCGTTAAGCCGGATAGCGCCAAGCAGTGGTTTGACTACTGGGTTGAGGAGCGCAGCAATTGGTATGTGAAGCTGGGCATCAAAAAGGAAAACCTCAGGCTTCGTGAGCATGGCAAGGAAGAGCTGGCGCACTATGCCAAGGAGTGCTCTGACATTGACTACCTTTTCCCTATGGGCTGGGCTGAGCTGGAGGGCATCGCCAACCGCGGCGACTTTGACCTGGTGCAGCACGCCAAGTTCAGCGGCAAGAGCCTGAGCTATTACGATGAAGAGACCAAGGAGCATATCACCCCTTATATCATCGAGCCGTCGGCCGGGGTTGACCGTTCCTGCCTCGCCTTTTTGTGCGATGCCTATGATGAAGATATAGCTGATGGTGAATCCCGGGTGCTGCTCCATCTCCACCCCGACCTGGCACCAATCAAGGTAGCGGTATTACCCTTGAGCCGTAAGGAGACCCTAGCTCCCCTGGCCAAAGAGATTTACGCCGACCTGCGCCGGTCTTTTATGACCCAGTATGACGATGCCCAGAGCATCGGGCGGCGCTACCGGCGCCAGGACGAGATTGGCACCCCCTTCTGCGTCACCGTTGACTTCCAGTCGCTTGAGGATAAGCAGGTCACCATCCGTGAGCGCGACAGTCTGAGGCAGATAAGAGTCCCCATAGCTGAGCTGAGGAAGACTTTACAAGCCAAGCTGGAAGGCGAAGACCTGTTTGCCCTGCCCCCCGG
>CAZUHO010000047.1:0-6225 GCA_964620725.1 uncultured Dehalococcoidales bacterium | reverse complement strand
ATTGAAACAGTTAAGCAAAGGGCTGCCAAAGAGAAGCTCGACGGCTCTTCGGTGCGTGATGCCCTTAAGCAAGAGATGGTCAGCATGCTGAAGATTGAGGCTCCGGCGGCAGGTTCAGCGTCAGTGCCCAGGGTTATCCTGGCGGTAGGTGTTAACGGCAGCGGTAAGACCACCTCTATCGCCAAGCTTGCCTATAAGGCTAAAAAAGAGGGAAGGCAGGTTATACTGGCGGCGGCTGATACCTTCAGGGTGGCGGCTATTGACCAGCTTAAGAAGCTGGGGGCGGAGGTTGGCGTTGAGGTCATTGCCCATCAGCCCGGGGCTGATGCCGGGGCGGTGGTCTTTGACGCCCTGGAGGCGGCGCGCAATCGAAACGCCCAGGAGGTAATCATTGATACTGCCGGCAGGCTGCACACCAAGTTTAACCTGATGGAGGAGCTGAAAAAGATTAGGCGGGTGGCGGCTAAGGCTGATGCCACCGCTCCCCATGAGGTAATTCTGGTGCTTGATGCCACCACCGGCCAGAACGGCTTGACCCAGGCCCGGTATTTCACGGAGGCGGTGGGGATAACCGGCGTTTTTCTGGCTAAACTGGATGGCACGGCTAAGGGGGGCATAGTGCTGGCTATCTGTGATGAGCTAAAAATACCAATCCAGTTCATCGGTACTGGCGACGGGCTGGAGGATATGGCGGCTTTTAGTGCCGAGAGCTTCGTTGAGGCGCTATTTTCCTGATTTTGGAGGTAGATATTGATTACCATAAGCGTGGACCCGATAGCCTTCTTGAATGTTAGATGGTATGGCGTTATGATTGCCCTGGCGGTGGCGGTGGTAGTGTTATGGATGGTGCTGGAGGTAAGACGGGGGGCTAAACTTTCCTATGATGCTATTTTTACCGCGGCTCTAATTGCCATTCCCTCCGGGATAATATTCTCGAAACTATTACATGTTATTGATAGGTGGGATTATTACAGCCTGAATACAGGTCAGATAATTAGCGGTAGCGGGCTAACCATCTACGGTGCTATTCTCGGTGCTACCCTGGGTATCTGGATTTACAGTAAGTTCAGCAAATTTAATTTTGGCTACCTTGCTGATTTACTGGCACCAGCCGCCATACTGGCTCAGGCGGTGGGCAGGGTGGGCTGCACTATAAATGGTTGCTGCCATGGCATAGAAGCACCAGCTTGGCTGCCCTGGTCTGTCGTCTATACTAACCCTGAAAGCTATGCCCCTCTCGGCATAGCCGTTCACCCCACCCAGCCTTACGAGATTATATATCTGCTTATAATCTTTGGTGTCGTCTTCAGTTTAAGGGGGCGGCTCAAGCCTGATGGCTCTCTATTTCTTATCTACCTTAGTCTATACTCACTGTGGCGAATTGGCATTAGCTTCCTGCGGGAGGGGACGCCCTTCCTCTTTGGCTTACATCAGGCTCAGGTGATAGGCATAATCGTACTAGCTATCGCCGTGCCTATACTGGTATTGAAGACGCGGTGGGTAAAGGCGAAGACTAGTTAGGCGGGGCAAAATCCAGGATATTAAGCCTCAGCCTCTCCTCCCCCTGCCAGCGGTCTATTTCTATGTTATATACGATGTCAAGGGGGGAGGATATCTCAGCCCGGTGGCTGCCCATCCTGAAGCCGACCCCATTCCATATAATGCCACCCTGCCTTAGCTTAAGCCGCAGGTGTTCCCCATTACCGCCCATGGTCTGGCAGTCAGCCACCTCCACCCCTCGGCTGAGGAAGACGGGTGACGGGTTACCACGCCCGAATGGGGCGAGCTTTTGGATGAGGTTGAAGGTATTGCCGCTGAGTTCGGTGAGTTTGGCTTCGGCATCAATATCCAGCTGTGGACGAAGGTCGACCCCGCTGAGATTGGTGGTTGCCAGCTCGCAGAGGTGCTGCTTGAGGCGGGCTAAATTCTTCGTCGGCAGGATAAAACCGGCTGCCTGGGAGTGACCGCCAAACTGGGATAGGAGCTGGCTACACTGGTTCAGAGCGAGGATTATATTGAATTCGGGGATGCTGCGGCAGCTTCCGCTGCTTGTTATATCTCCGGTTCTGATGACGATAGAGGGGCGGTAGAATTCCTCGGCTAGCCTGTTGGCTACCAGCCCGGCGATTCCAACCGGATAGTCCCTGTCGCTGGCAACGAGCAGGGGTGAGATTCCTTCAGCCGCTACCTGCGCCCTGGCTTTAGTTAGAGCCTTGCTCGTCAGCCTCTGGCGTTCCCCGTTTTTCTTTTCCAGCCATGTCGCCAGCTCCTTTGCCTCCGTCTGGTCGTCAGTCATCAGTAGTTTATAGCTGGTCATGGCGTGAGCCAGCCTGCCGGCGGCATTCAGTCGGGGGGCGATAACCCAGGAGATGCTCTCAGCGTCAAGGCTGCCGACGCTCATCCCGGCCTGAGTTACAATCTCCCTGATTCCGAGGCGGGGGTTGGCGTTCATTAGCTTCAACCCCTGCTTGACCCAGTAGCGGTTCTCCCCGGATAGCGGTGCCATATCGGCTACTGTCCCCAGGGCAACCAGGTCCAGCATTTCATCTGCCTGCCCCTGTTTGCCCAGGCTTTCCAATAGCGCCTGCAGCAGCTTGATGGCTACCCCGGCGCCGGTCAGTTCCGCAAAGGGGTAGCTTGAGTCGGTGCGCTTGGGGTTGACGGTGGCGACGGCGTTTGGGATTTCGGCAAGGGGGGTATGGTGGTCGGTGATAACTATATCCAGCCCCAGCCTTTTTGCCCGCTTCACCTCAGCCAGGGCGGTAATGCCGCAGTCAACGCTGATAACCAGGCTGATGCCCTCGTTGCGCAGATTTTCCAGGGCGGCGATTTTGAGCCCGTAGCCCTCGGTCTGCCGGTGTGGTATATAGGGGATGACCTTACCGCCGAGGGACGTCAGCCCCTGGACCAGCAGGGCGGTACCGGTGATGCCGTCGGCATCAAAGTCGCCGTAGATAGCGATGTTTTCCCCGGAGAGCAAAGCCCGGTAAATTCTGCCTACTGCCAGGCTCATGTCGGGGAGGAGGGAGGGGTCGCCGGCAAGGCGCTTATCGGCACTAAGGAATGGCTCTAGCTGGGATGGCTCTCTGACGCCACGGTTATAGAGGAGTTGAGCCAGTAAGGGGGGTAAAGCTGAACCACTGCCCAGATGACTGTCTGGGGCCGGCGGCAGCAGGTTCCAACGGTAGTGGTTCAATCTTACTCCCTTACTCCTCAGGGTACTTTCGGAATATAAGTACCGAGTTATGACCTCCAAAGCCGAAGGAGTTGGACATGGCAATAGCGACCTTGGCTTGACGAGCAGTATTAGGCACATAGTCTAAATCGCACTCAGGGTCGGGGTGGGTGAGGTTTATCGTGGGCGGGATGACCCCGTTACGGATAGTCATAATGCATATTATGGACTCAACCGCCCCGGCACTCCCCACCAGATGCCCCATCATTGACTTGGTGGAGCTTATGGGGACTTTGTGAGCGTGAGCGCCGAATACCGTCTTTATCGCCTTGGTCTCCATCTTATCATTTAGCTGGGTGGATGTGCCGTGGGCGTTAATATAGTCGATTTCATCAGGCTTGAGTCCGGCTTTATCCAGTGCTATCTGCATTGCCTGGGCGGCACCCTCCCCGCTCTCAATTGGCGCCGTGATATGGTAGGCATCGCCGGTGGCTCCATAAGCGACAAGCTCAGCCAGGATTTCAGCCCCCCGCTTTCGGGCGAATGAGAGGTCTTCCAGGATAAGGATGCCCGACCCCTCACCGATGACAAAGCCGTCACGCTCAGCATCAAAGGGGCGGGAGGCGAGTTGCGGCTCGTTGTTTCTGGTTGATATCGCCTTCAAGGCGTTGAAGGCGCTGACACCTACCGGGTTGATTATCGCCTCGCTGCCGCCGCTTATCATAACCCTGGCGTCACCACGCCTTATCGTCTCATAGGCAATGCCGATGGCATCGGAGCCGCTGGAGCAGGCTGATGTGGTGCACAGGTTGGGACCTTTCGCTCCCAGCACGATGGATGTCTGGGCGGAGGCTATGTTGGGCATCATCATGGGGATGAGGAATGGGCTTACCCTGTCCGGTCCCCTTTCCAGTAAGACCTTGGTCTGTTCGAACAGGGTGGTCAGTCCCCCGATGCCGCTGCCAATTATGACGCCGATATCGCCTTTGTTGCTGTCGTCGATTTTCAGCCCTGCCTGCTTTAATGCCTCAAGGCTGGCGGCTACCGCCATCTGGGAAAAGCGGTCGTTGCGGCGGACGTCCTTGGGGTTCATATAATTGGCAGGTTCAAAGCCCTTTACCTCACCGGCAATCTTGGTCTCAAAGGAGCTGGCGTCAAAGAGGGTGATGCGGTCAATGCCGGACTTGCCACTAGTAAGACCCTGCCACATGGTGCTAGTGTCCAGACCAAGAGGGGATAGGGCACCGATGCCAGTGACTGCTACTCTGTTATTTGCGCTTGACATAACATTAAAAGGGGGAAGGATATTAGCTAGATATTTTTACCATAATTTCGGCTGGCGTGCAAGGAGACTTCCGTTTGACCGCCTGGGAGTTTTAAAAATATAATACTTAGGTACGTCATGAATAGAAACCTGAAAATACCGAGGGTCGCCTTAGACACGGTGGGCTGTAAGCTCAATCAGGCTGAGACCCAACTCCTGGCCCGGCAGTTTGCCCGGGCGGGGTACAGGCTGGTGTCAGCCGATGATGAAGCTGACGTCTATATATTAAATACCTGCACCGTTACCCACGTCGCCGATCGCAAATGCCGCCAGCGGCTGAGGCTGGCTCATCGCCGCAACCCCGATGGGGTGGTGGTGGCTATGGGCTGTTATGCCGAGCGAGCTGGTAACGAGCTGGCTCGGCTGGAAGGGGTTGACCTTGTCCTGGGCAACAGTGAAAAATCAGACATTATAGAACGGCTGGAGGAGTCGGGGCATCTCAGCCGTCTCAGCTATAGTCGGGCAGGTTCAGCTATAGTCGATTTCCGTACTCGCGCCTTCATCAAGGTTCACGATGGCTGCAATAGCTCCTGTGCTTATTGCATCGTCCCCCTGGTGCGGGGCAGGGAGAAAAGCACCCCCGTTGACCAGGTTATTGGCGAGGTCAGGCAAAGGGTGGCTGAGGGCTATAAAGAAGTGGTGCTCACCGGCACCAAGGTTGGCTTATATCGCTATGATGGTGTTAACCTGGCGGGACTGCTGCAGCGCATATTAACCGAGACTGATATCAAGAGATTGAGGCTTTCCTCCCTCCAGCCCGGAGAGATATCCCCCGAGCTTATCGGGCTGTGGCGTGATGAGAGGCTATGCCGCCATTTTCACCTCTCGCTGCAGAGCGGCAGTGATGGGATGCTCCGCCGGATGAAGCGGGGCTATACTGTTAGCGGCTACCAGAAGGCGGTAGCCTTAATCAGGGATATGGTGCCGGGGGTGGCTATCACCACCGACATTATCGTTGGCTTCCCCGGTGAGACCGAGGCTGAATTTGAAGAGAGCTATGAGCTCTGCCGGCAGACGGGGTTTGCCCGGATTCACGTCTTCCCTTACTCGCCGCGTCAGGGGACTCAAGCCGCCCAGCTGCTAGAGCGGGTGGGGGATGGGGTCAAGCGGGAACGAAGCCATAAGATGCTGGCTTTAGCCGCAGAAAGCGCCCGGAATTTCCGGCAGAGGTTCCTGGGTGAGACGATGACTGTACTGTGGGAGAAGCAGAGCGGTGGCGTCTGGAGCGGACTCACCGATAACTATATAAGGGTTTATGCTAAAAGCGATGAGGATTTAGCCAATAAGCTACTGCCAGTGAAGCTAACGGAAGTTAAAGGGGAAGGGGTTTGGGGGTATTCCATTAAGACCGACTATGGTGTATAATACGTGGCAATATAAGATTCTCACCCAAGTGGGCGAATTAAAAGAGGGAGAAAGAAACTATGAGAACACTAATTTATGTCCTACTGGGGATACTCGTTCTGGCACTCATATGGTGGGCGCTTTCCTTTTTTGGTGTGTTCTAATAGGAATCCAGCCCGCACTCCAGCCTGCCTAGAGTGATTTTGAACCTTTGCTACTACATCCCTTGAGTGTTGTTATAACCATGGGGTGGTAGATCAGTTTCCCACCATGCTTCCGCGTCCTCCCCGTAGCCGGGGTCGGTGTCCAGCTTTCGGAACATTCCATTAAACGCCGGTGTGGTGGCGATAATTTGTCTCACGAAATCGTGTATATGTATAAA